>JAHZHS010000026.1:13058-14076 GCA_019420135.1 Oscillospiraceae bacterium
TCGGTGCTCTCCCAGCTCTACCACGACGGGCTGATGGAGGCGGTGGCCGTGGAGCAGACCAAGGTCTTTGAGGCGGCGGAGGAGTTCGCCCGGGTGGAGGGCATCCTGCCCGCCCCCGAGAGCAGCCACGCCATCCGGGTGGCCATCGACGAGGCCCTGCGCTGCAAGGAGACCGGGGAGGAAAAGACCATCCTCTTCGGCCTGACGGGCACCGGCTACTTCGACATGGTGGCCTACGAAAAGTTCCACAACGGCGAGATGACCGACACCATCCCCACCGACGAGGAACTGGCGGAAAGCTTCGCCCGTCTGCCCAAGGTCCCGGGTCAGGACTGATCCCGGCCCTCTGCGCCGGACCCACAGGCAAAAGCCCTTTTCCGGACAGAAAAAAATACAATCCGGTTCCGGGAGGCACCTGCAGGGTGCCTCCCGGTTTTTGTGCGCCCGGGCAGGGAAAAGAGGAGGCCGGCCCGGAAAAGATATTTTTGAAAAAACGACCTGCCGGCCGGAAGTTACGTCTGTTTTGGGCCCCCTTTTTGTAAAACTCTGTTAACAAACCGGTGCATGGCCCATGCCATAATGAACAGGACAATGCACCGGACCATCGGACGGCCGCAGGCCCGGTGCCATGCACAGCCTGATAGAGGACAGGAGGAACTTTGATGGAAAATTCGCTTTTGTATCCCGTGAACTCGGCATCCCGGCGGGCGGTGAGCCTGGACGGCATGTGGAAGTTCCAGTTCGACCCGCAGAGCACCGGCCTTGAGGCGGGATGGGCAAAGGGCCTGCCTGACCCGGTATCCATGCCGGTGCCGTCCTCCTTCTGCGACCTGTTCACCGACAAGGACAGCCGGGAATACTGTGGGGATTTCTGGTACGAGACCGACTTTTTTGTTCCCGGGGAGTGGCAGGGCAAGGACGTGGTGATCCGCTTCGGTTCGGCCACCCACCGGGCCCGGGTCTTCGTCAACGGCACCGAGGTGGCCGGCCACGAGGGCGGATTCTTGCCCTTCAATGC
>JAHZHS010000026.1:14086-15986 GCA_019420135.1 Oscillospiraceae bacterium
GTGACCGATGTGGTGCGCTTCAACGGCTACAACAAGCTGGCCGTGCTGCTCAACAACGAGCTGCATGAGTACACCCTGCCTGCGGGCCAGACCCAGGTGCTGAAAAACGGCAAAAAGATCGCGGCGCCCTATTTTGACTTCTATAACTACGCGGGCCTCCACCGCCCGGTCAGGCTGCTCTGCCTGCCCAAGGAACGGATTGCGGATTTTGCCGTCAACCACCGTCTCTGCGGGGAGGATGCCCAGGTGGACTATACTGTCACCACCAACGGCAGCCATGACTGCACCGTGACGGTGGTCGACGGCGACGGCAGGGAAGTGGCCTCCGCCGCAGGCAAGTCCGGCACCCTGACCATCCCGCAGGCCCATCTCTGGAATGTCCATGCACCCTATCTCTACACCTTTGTGGTGCGGATTGTGGACGAGGGCAGGGTCGTGGATGAATACAGCGACAGAATCGGCATCCGCACCTTCCAGGTGAAGGACGGGCATTTCCTGCTCAACGGCAAGCCCATCTATCTCAAGGGCTTCGGCAAGCATGAGGATGCCGACCTGCGCGGCCGCGGCCTGGACCTGGTCACCGTCAAGCGGGACTTTGCCTGCATGAAGTGGATCGGCGCCAACTGCTTCCGCACCAGCCACTACCCCTATGCGGAGGAAATCTACCAGATGGCCGACGAGGAGGGCATTCTCATCATCGATGAGGTGCCGGCGGTGGGCCTGCTGGAAAGCACCATGAATTTCCTGGCGGCCAACCAGGGCAACGGCAAACAGGTGGGATACTTTGAAAAGGAGACCACCCCCCGGCTGCTGGAAAACCACAAGCAGGCCCTGACCGAGATGATCACCCGGGACAAGAACCACGCATCGGTCATTGCCTGGAGTATCCTCAACGAGCCCCAGTGCACCAGCGAGGGGACCGAGGCCTATTTCAAGCCGCTGTTCGACCTGGCCGCCCAGCTGGACGTGCAGAAGCGTCCCCGCACCTATGCCATCGTCATGCTGGGCGGACCCGAGAGCAGCAAGGGCCAGCAGTTTGCCGATTTCATCAGCCTCAACCGCTACTACGGCTGGTATCTCATGGGGGGCTACGGCCTTTCCGACGCCGAGGCCAGCTTCCGGGAGGAGATGGATGGCTGGGCCAAGGTGCGCGGCGGCCGTCCCGTAATCTTCACCGAGTACGGCGCCGATACCCTCCCCGAGGAACACAAGCTGCCCAGCGTCATGTGGAGCCAGGAATACCAGAACGAGTATCTGGACATGTGCCACCGGGTCTTTGACAGCTACGACTTTGTGAAGGGCGAGCTGGTCTGGAACTTTGCCGATTTCCAGACCACCGAGGGCATCATGCGGGTCAACGGCAACAAGAAAGGCATCTTCACCCGTCAGCGCCAGCCCAAGGATGCCGCCTATCATCTCCGGAGCCGCTGGACGGCCCTGCCCGACGGCTACAAGGGCTGAGCCCGGCGGAATGCGTCCCCGTCAAAATGTGGAATTGCACCGATGTTTTCGGTATGGTATACTGAATCCGGTGTGTATTTTGGGAAAAGGGGAATGACCTCCAAGGAGGGATTTCCCACCAGACAGATTTTTCTGAGGAAAGTGGGACGCAGATGAAGATAGGATTCGACAACAACAAATACCTGGCCATGCAGTCGGCGCACATCCGGGAACGGATCGCCCAGTTCGACAACAAGCTCTACATGGAATTCGGCGGAAAACTCTTCGACGATTACCATGCCTCCCGCGTGCTGCCGGGCTTCCAGCCCGACTCCAAGCTGCAGATGCTGCTTCAGCTCAAGGATCAGGCGGAGATCGTCATTGCCATCAGCGCCGAGGCCATCATCAGCAACAAAAAGCGCGGCGATTACGGCATCACCTACGATATGGACGTGCTGCG
>JAHZHS010000026.1:15996-17631 GCA_019420135.1 Oscillospiraceae bacterium
CTGCGCCTGATCGATGCCTTCCAGGGCGTGGGTCTGTTTGTGGGCAGCGTCTGCATCACCATGTATACCCCTGAGCCGGAAGTCCTGGCCTTTGAGCAGAAGCTCAACAACCTGGGCATCCGCAGCTTCCGCCACTACAAGATCGCCGGATACCCCGGCGATGTGGCCCGCATCGTCAGCGACGAGGGCTACGGCAAAAACGACTACATCGAGACTGAGCGCCCCCTGGTGGTGGTCACCGCCCCCGGCCCCGGCAGCGGCAAGATGGCCGTCTGCCTGTCCCAGCTCTTCCATGAGTACAAGCGGGGCGTCAAGGCGGGCTATGCCAAGTTCGAGACCTTCCCCATCTGGAACCTGCCCCTCAAGCATCCGGTCAACCTGGCCTACGAGGCAGCCACCGCCGATCTCAACGACGTCAACATGATCGACCCCTTCCATCTGGAAGCCTACGGGGAGACCGCTGTCAATTATAACCGGGACATCGAGATCTTCCCGGTGCTCAACGCCATGTTTGAGCTCATCGCCGGCAAGAGCCCCTACCGCTCGCCCACCGACATGGGCGTCAATATGGCGGGCAACTGCATCGTGGACGATGCCGTCTGCCGGGAGGCCTCCCTCAAGGAGATCCTGCGCCGGTACATGAAGTGCCTCTGCGACCAGAAGGTGGGCGGTACCGTCAAGGATGAGCGTTTCAAGCTGGAACTGCTCCTCAACCAGGCGGGCCTGACCGTAGGCAGCCGCGCCGTGGAGCAGCAGGCCCATGCCCGCTCCGAAAAGACCGGCGGACTGCCCGCCGCTGCCATCGAACTGCCCGACGGCACCATCGTCACCGGAAAGACCGGCCACCTGCTGGGTGCGGCCTCGTCGGCGCTGCTCAACGCCCTGAAACAGCTGGCGGGCATCGACCAGGAGACCGAGCTGGTCTCCGCCCGCGCCATCGAGCCCATCCAGAACCTCAAGACTACCTACTTCGGCAGCAAGAACCCTCGCCTGCATACCGATGAGATCCTCATCGCCCTGTCCAGCTCGGTGGCGGACAACCGGGAGGCCGCTGCGGCGCTGAACCAGCTGCCCAATCTCAAGGGCTGCGATATGCACTCCACCGTCATCCTCTCCCGGGTGGACAGCGAGACCCTCAACTGCCTGGGCATCTATGTCACCTGCGATCCCGTCTACGAGGAGGAGGACCGCAAATACCACAAGGTCTGACCTTGTCGGCTTCCGATTCTTTCGAAACCCGGCCCCCTGGGGCCGGGTTTCTTTCTTTTTATATATAGTATATAAGGGACGGGGCGGAGGATGGCCCCGGGGACGGCAGCTCTCCCGGAAAAGAAAATCCCAGAACTGGTGGTGGATGGAAGGAAAAACGACCAGATACAGGCTGTGTAAAAAGCAAGCAAAAAAATCTCGAAAAAAATCGAAAAAAGGTGTTGACATTCTGCCTTATGCGTAGTATTATAACTAAGCTGTCTCGCGGGACAGACGATCGGAAAGATCGGAACTCAAAAAATCTCAAAAAAGTGCTTGACAAACAAAACTTGATGAGATATAATAAACGAGTTGCCCCACGAGAGTGGACAGCACAGGACCTTGAAAATTGAACAATACTGAAACTTGTGGAACCTTGAACGTGTT
>JAHZHS010000260.1 GCA_019420135.1 Oscillospiraceae bacterium
AGAAAAAGAGAGCAAAGCCATGGAAATAAACATTGAAAAATTGAAAAAGGTCCGTTGGGGATATCTGCTGCTGGGAGTGGTTCTGCTGCTGTTTCTGGGGCTGATTTATGCATGGAGTGTATTCCGTGCGCCGCTGGAGAAAGAATTTGGCTGGAGCAAGGCACAGACCTCCGTCACCTTCTCCGTCTCCATGATGATGTTCTGCTTGGGCGGCCTGGCGGGCGGTATTCTGAACGGAAAAAAGGGATATCGGTTCACCTTAAGCTGCTGTGCCGCCTGCCTGTTCATCGGTTTTGCCGCAGCCTCGCGCATTAACAGTCTGATGGGAATCTACCTGAGTTACGGTGTGTTCTGCGGCTTCGGTGTAGGACTGGGATATAATACCGCCATCAGCCTGACCGTCCGTTGGTTTCCGGATAAGCAGGGATTTGTTTCCGGAGTGACTCTGATGGGATTCGGCTTCGGAGGAATGCTGCTGGGCACTCTGGGCGCCCAACTGATTACCTCGCTGGGGTGGAGGGTGACCTTTCTGATCTTCGCTGTGGTATTTGCGGTCATCGTGATGATCTGCACCTTTCTGATGCGGCAGGCGGACGACCGCTTTGTCAGAGCCATGGCAGCCGGAGGCGGCGCCATGCAGGCTGCCTATGAAGAGCTGGATTGGCGGCACATGCTGCGGCGCCGGAACTTCTGGCTGTGCTTTATTTGGGCAATTATCCTCTCTGCTGCTGGACTTGCTATTATTAATGAGTCTACTACATATGCTTCGGCCTTTGTGGGCGGCGATTTGACCCGGGCCGCGGCGTTAGCGGGGATTGTATCGATTGCCAACGGCGTGGGACGGGTGCTTTCTGGCCAGCTTTTTGATGTGAAGGGCTACCGGACTGCAATGCTCGGCGTCAGTGTGCTGTATCTGGCAGCTGCCGGCGCACTGACGCTGTCCCTGAAAACCGGCAGTGTGCCGGTTCTGGCGGCAGCCTTTTTGCTGACAGGGTTGGGATACGGAGGTGTGCCGCCTCTGAACTCCGCCTTTACTGCACGTTTTTTTGGCCGGGAGCATTATGCGGTGAATTTCAGTATTATAAATATGAATCTGATCGCCGCATCTTATCTTGGCCCTGTCTGTGGAGGCGGCAGCTATGGCGGCACATTTCTGGCCATCGCCGCTTTTGCCATTGTCGGTGCGGTGATTACCCTGCTGATCCGGAGACCGGAGCAGCACTGATACCTGATAGGAGGGTTTTTCATGAGTGTTTATGAGGAATATCAGAAAAAACTTGTCACAGCGGAAGAGGCTGTGAGACTTGTTAAGGACGGCGACTGGGTGGACTATAGCCAGACCTGCTCCTTTCCCGAGGCCCTGGATGCCGCTCTGGCCGCCCGGAAGGGGCAGCTGAGGGAGATCAAGGTCCGCAACGCCATTGCCATGAAGCCTATTCAGGTGGTGGAGCGGGATCCGGAGCATGAGACGTTTATTTACAATGCGTGGCACTGCTCCGGCCTGGATCGCAAGTATGTGGACAAAGGCTGGGCCTATTATTCTCCAATGCTGTTTCGGGACTGCGGCTCCTATTACAGCCGGGGATACGCGCCGGTAAATGTGGCTATGATTTCCGTGGCCCCCATGGACAAGCACGGGTATTTCAGCTACGGCCTGACCAACTGCTGTATGCAGGAGATGCTGGACGCGGCGGAACACATTATTTTGGAAGTTAACGAGCATATGCCGGTCATTTACGGATCAGAGGGGGATCACATCCACATCTCCGAGGTGGATTGTGTAGTGGAGGGCCACAAGGACATCTGCCTGGCTCCCGGCGGCAGCGCCAGCGAGATTGATAAGCAGATCGCGGCCAATATTTTCCCCTACCTCTACGACGGGATCACGCTGCAGATCGGTATCGGCGGTATGCCAAATGCCTTGGGGGGGCTTATTGCGGAATCGGATCTTAAGGATCTGGGTATGCATACGGAGCTGATGAGCGACGGGTACCTGAAGCTCTATCAGGCGGGCAAAATCACCAATAAGAACAACACGCTCACTCGGGGCAAGGGCGTATTCTCCATCTGCTCCGGGTCCCGGGAACTGTATGAGTT
>JAHZHS010000261.1 GCA_019420135.1 Oscillospiraceae bacterium
TTGGCTGATGGATGACGATACGCTGCCGGAACCTGGTGCTCTGGCGGCGCTTTTGTGTTGCGGGCAGGAACTGGGAAATGATTTCGGCTGGCTGTCCTCCCGGGCAGTGGATCGGGAAGGCAACGATCAGCCCATGAACCGCCAGCGATGCACCCCCTACCGGGACATTGCAGGCTACGGCGACACTCCGATGCCCAGCGTCATGGCCAGTTTCGTCTCACTGTATCTCCGCGCCGACACAGTGCGGACGTTCGGCCTGCCTATCGCGGAATTTTTTATCTGGTCGGATGACTGGGAGTTCACCCGCAGAATCTCCCGCAAAATGCCCTGCTATACTGTGCCTCAAAGCCGGGTGGTGCACGCCATGAAAAACAAGACGGTGGTCAATATTGCAAAGGACACCCCCGACCGCCTGGACCGCTACCGGTATTTTTACCGCAACGACGTGGTTCTCTACCGCGGCGAGGGCCTTGTGGGTTGGCTGTGGCTTTTGTGCAAGGATGCCTGGCACTCGGTGCAGGTGATAGCGGGCAAATGCCCGGACAAGGGCAGGCGGCTGGGCACGATCTGGGGTTCCTTTGCGGCGGGAGTGCGGTTTCATCCGCCCATCCGCTACCCCGGAAAAGACTGATTTTTATGTTTACGGAAAGGACGGCGAACCCGGAAATGCAGGACCTTGACCGGCTTGCCGGCTGTTACCGGGCGGTGGCTTTCGATGTGTTCGACACGCTGATCCACCGGGATGTCGCCGCGCCTGCCGATGTGTTCGCCTTCATGGAGGCAAACGGCGCTGCGCCTGTGGGCTTTGCCGCCCGGCGTACCGCTGCCGAGGCATCCGCCCGTGCCGCCTGCGCTCCCCGGGAGGTGACTCTGGCGGAAATCTACTCCCGCCCTGAGCTGGAGGGCCTCGACCCCGAGGGAGAGGTCCGAGCCGAGGCTGCCCTGGCAGTGCCCGACCGGAAGGTGCAGGCACTCTACCGTGCCTGCCGGGCCAGGGGACAGGCGGTGTATGTCATATCGGATATGTACTTGCCCGCCCAGGCCATAACAGCCCTGCTCAAAGCCTGCGGCTATGAGGAACCCGACGGCCTTTTTGTGTCGTCGGAGTATGGGGTGCAGAAACGCAGCGGCAAGCTTTTCCGTCTGTTTCTGGAAAAGACCGGACTTTCCCCCCGCGATGTCCTGTTTCTGGGGGATGATCGCCGTGCCGATTGTATTGGTGCCGCACTGGCTGGGATCCGCAGCGTCAAGCTGCCCGGCCGCCTGCCGGTTCCCGATTATTATTCCGCTTCCGCATGCGGGGAGGAGGGAGCACTTGCGGCGTTTGGAGCCAACCACGGGCAGGTCCTCACCGATCCGGAGGAACGTTTCGGCTATACTGTGACGGGGCCGCTGGTGCTGGCCTTTGCCCGCTGGCTGCGGGCCCGCCGTGCCGCCCGGCCGGAGGGAAGGCTGGTTTTTCTCGCCCGGGATATGTACCTGGTGCGGGAGGTCTGCCGCCTGCTGGGAGAACAGGAATCCGGGTATCTCTGCGTCTCACGGCGCAGTCTCTGCCCTGCTTTGCTCATGCGCCCCATGACGCCGGAGGCCCAGACTCTGCTGCTGGATACACTGCCCCGGCAGGTCATGCGGGTGGATGACATTCTCACCTTCTGCGGCTTTGCCCCGGGGACCGAACTGCCCGGCTATGACGGCTGCCGGATGATTGACCTGCGCCGCCGTCCCGCCGACGCCGAGCTGACCCAGCTGCTATTGAAGATTGCCGCCCTCAGCCGGGGCACGGCGGGCATGCCCGTACGGGAGAGTGCCGCCAATGTGCGCGCCTATCTCCACGACTTTGATCTGACTCGCCCGGGCACTCTGCTGGTGGATATCGGCAGCGGAGGCACCACCCAGCGGGTGCTGCAGGAACTTTGCGGTGTGCCGCTGCATGGATTGTATCTCGCCTGTGACAGCCGCCTGTTTGAGCGGCTGCCCCATTCCCAGGCGGAAGTCTGCCTGTTTGACGGACAGCCGGCGCCCTTGTGGTTCTGGATGTCCCAACCTCT
>JAHZHS010000262.1 GCA_019420135.1 Oscillospiraceae bacterium
GATGTCCAGGAAGGTGGAGGTGCGGCCCAGGGAGGTGGCGGGACCGTTGTTCTCCTTGATGCCGGCCAGATAGCCCATGTAGAGGGCCTGCACAGCCTGCTGGGCGTTGGCGGCGGGCTGGGAAATATCCACGCCGTAGGTGGCAGCCATGCGGGTCATGTCCTGGAGGGCACGGATCTGCATGCTCACATCCTCCCGAAGGCGGATGCGCTCGTCGTCCATGGCACCGTCGATGTCGTCCAGGTCAGCCTTTTTGCGCTCGATCAGATAGTCGGTGCCGTACACGGCAATGCGGCGGTAGTCACCGATGATGCGGCCGCGGCCGTAGGCGTCGGGCAGGCCGGTGAGCAGACCGGCGTGGCGGGCGGCACGCACCCGCTTGGGGTAGGCGTCGAATACGCCCTCATTGTGGGTCTTGCGGTATTCGCAGAAGTGGCGCTCGATCTCGGGGTCCAGCTGATAGCCGTAGGCGTCCAGACTCTGCTTGGCCATGCGGACGCCGCCGTACAGATTGACCATCCGCTTGAGGGGGGCATCGGTCTGCAGGCCGACGATGACCTCGTTCTCCTTGTCAATATAGCCCGGGGCAAAGTTGCAGATGCCGCTGATCGTCTTGGTCTCGACGTCCAGCACACCGCCTTTCTTCATTTCCTCGGCCAGCAGTTCTTCGCATTTAGACCAGACCTTGCGGGTCTTTTCGGTGGGGCCGGCCAGAAATTCGGGGCCTCCCTCGTAGAGGGTGTAGTTCTTCTGGATAAAGTTGCGGACGTCGATCTCGCGCTGCCAGTTGCCGGCAGCAAAGCCATTCCATGCGGTATTGTTCATGGTCGATGTACTCCTTTCAAGTTCCTGAGTGGGTGGGGAAGAACAGACTCCGGATCAGACCGGATATTCGGGAAAAACTTCTTTCTGCAGGGCAAGGCAGCGATCCTTGTCCATGGCGGGGACTCCTTCCAGCGGATAGGGGATGCCCAGGGGCGGGTATTTGGCGGCCCCCAGCAGGTGGTAGGGCAAAAGCTCCACCTTCCGTACATTGGTCAGATGGGTGGAAATGTAATCTCGCAGCGCCCGGATGTCCTCCACGGTATCGGTACGCCCCGGCACGACCACATGGCGTACCCAGATGGGGACGACGGCCTTGGTCATGGCCTTCTGGAAAGTCTCGGTCTCCGCAATATCCAGCCCGGTCAGGGTGCGGTAGGCGTCCGGCTCCCAGTGCTTGACGTCATAGAGGACCAGATCGGTCAGCGCCAGAATGGGGGCGGGGGCAAAGCCTTTGGGACCGACGCCCGCCGTGTCCAGACAGGTATGCAGCCCACGTTGGCGGCATTCCCGCAGCGTTTCCAGCAAAACCTCCGGCTGCATCAGCGGGTCGCCGCCGGAAAAGGTTACTCCGCCGCCGCTGCGGCTGAAGTAGGGCTTGAACCGGGCCAGCTTGTCAGCCAGGGCGGCGGGCGTCATGCGCTCCCCGCCGTGGACGGCCCAGGTGTCGGGGTTGTGGCAGAACTGGCAGCGCAGCCTGCACCCCTGGAAAAAGACGACGGCCCGGATGCCGGGACCGTCCACCAGACCCATGCTCTCGATGGAGTGGATCGAACCTTGTGTCATGTATGCACCTCCTGAAAGAGCGCCCCGGAAAGGCGGGGCACAGACCAGCGGCGGCGTACCGGACCGGATGTCCGGGTATAAAAATAGCCGGCCGCTGAAGCTTTCGCCCAGACGGTCGGCTTACGACGGTCATGCTCCATGTGGTTCATCCACTTCCGTCAGTCGCATGACCTGATGAGGTCAGTATATCAGAGGTTCTTGCATTCGTCAAGAGAAATTTTTCTATATTTTGATCGAGGCTGAAATTACGGCACAAAATATAGAGGACGCTCACCGGCGACTGCGCCACAGCCGCACGGCACAAACGAGCAAAATCACACCCAGAATCAGCGCCGCAATGGAGAAGATCACACCGGAGATGTCCGGCCCGGCCACCCAGATGGAGGTGGGACCGTCGGCATAGCCGATGAC
>JAHZHS010000263.1 GCA_019420135.1 Oscillospiraceae bacterium
TGTCGGGCGGCAGCAAAATCGGTAAAAGCTGGCTTTGCCTCTGGCTGTGTTTGCAACTGGCCAAAGGCGGTGAACTCTGGGAGCGGCAACTCCGCGCCCAGGCGGTGCTGTACCTTTGCCTTGAGGATACATACAGCCGCATCCAGAACCGGTTGTTCCGCCTGAGCGAGGAGGAGATGCCGGACAACCTCTATTTCCAGACCGCCTGCGAAGGTCTGGGACATGGCCTCGAGGAACAGATCGAGCAGTTTCTAACCGTCCGTCCGGACACCGGGCTGGTGGTCATCGACACCCTGCAAAAGGTGCGCACCGGCGACGCCAACGGAAACGTCTACGCCTGCGACTACCGGGACATGAGCGCCTTGAAATCCCTTGCCGACCGACACAACATCGGCATCCTGCTGGTGCACCACCAGCGCAAGGACCAGACCGGCGACCCTTTCGATGACATTTCCGGCTCGGTGGCCCTGATGGGCGGGGCGGACACCAGCTGGGTGCTGCGCCGCCGGCGGATGAGCCTGAACGCCCAGCTGCACGTGACCGGCCGGGACATGGAGAGCCGCGCCCTGGATCTGCGCTGGGAGGACTGCCGCTGGGAGCTGGAGCAGGAGGAGACCTCCGAGGAACTGGCCCGCAAGGCCGTGCCCGCCTGTGTGTGGGCGGTGGCCGAGTTTGTTCAGCGGCAGAAATGCTGGCAGGGCACCGCCACCGAACTGCTGGCCGCCGCCGGCATCGCCGATGTGCAGCCCAACCAGCTGACCCGCAAGCTGGTGGAGTTCTATCCCACCGGCCTGGCGCCCCTGGGCATCCGCTGTGAGAGCCGCCGCACCGCCAGCGCCCGGCAGCTTCGGCTCTGGTATGACGGTGATGACGCGGATGACGATAAATCCGGCACATCCCCGGACGGCGGGGGTATCCCGGAAACACCGTCAGCACCGTCATCGTCGTCACTCGAGGCGCTTCGGGGTAACAAGCATGGGCTTTGTGTTGCCGCCGGGCAACCCTTCGCCGGTACGGGGAGCGCCCCGAACCCCCATGCGGAGGTGGCCCTGTGAGGATAAGAAGCGTGGGCCTCAACGTGCGGGTGAGCCCCGCCGAGAAACAACGAATCCAAACAGCGGCCGGCCAATGCGGGCTGACCCTGTCGGAATATCTGCGCCAACGGGCGTTGGGGTATGAGCCTCGGTTCCACCCGCCCCAAGCCTTCTTTGACAGTCTGGACCGGCTGGAGCACCTCACCGATCAGCTGGCGCAATACGACCCGGCATTTGCCAATGAGTTCCGCCGCTGTCGGGAAGGGCTGCTGGACAGCCTCTTGCGGAAGGAGGATGCCTCTGGCGACCACTAAAATTTGGCCGGTGCGGGACAGCCTGCGCCGCGTGGTGGACTACGCCGCCAACCCGGACAAGACCGAGTACAGCGGTTTGGCCCAGGCGCTGCACTACGCGGAGAACGGAGAGAAAACCATCTTGCGGGAAACGGCCCAGCTGGTGAGCGGCGTCCACTGCCGCCCCGCCACCGCCTGGGCGGAGATGCGGGCGGTGCAGGAGCAGTTCGGCAAAACCGAAGGAGTAGTGGCCATGCACGCCTACCAGAGTTTCAAGCCCGGGGAGGTGACTCCGGAGCAGTGCCACGCCATCGGGGTGGAACTGGCCCGTCGGGTGTGGGGCGGGCGGTTCCAGGTGCTGGTGGCCACCCATCTGAACACGGGATGTTTGCACAACCACTTCGTCATCAATGCGGTGTCCTATGTGGACGGCAAGAAGTATGAGCAACGGCGGAGCCAATATCAGGACCTGCGAAGAATTTCCGACCAGTTGTGCCGGGAGCACGCCCTGTCGGTCATCCGGCAGCCAGGAGGCAAAAAGCCCCGGCCGCTCTACGAAGGGGAGGGCCAGACCCGGTACGAGGCGATGCGCCGGGCCATCCGCAAGGCCATTTCTCAAGCCAGCACCGAGCGGGACTTCGCCCGGGTGCTGCGGCAGCAGGGGTATCTCTGGCGGCGGGAGGA
>JAHZHS010000264.1 GCA_019420135.1 Oscillospiraceae bacterium
GCGGGGAAGCCTACCAAGATTGTAGCCTATTTTGCCCCACATTGCAACAAAATCCCGGTAAAATCCGACGCGGTATCCCTGAGAAAAGGCGACCGCCGGTCCCCGACCGGCAGAGGGCTGACTGCCGCTTTACCGGGGCGGTGTGCCGTGCTATGATAATGCCATAGCATCATGGCGGAAACGGGTCCGCCGGGGAGGGAAAATCATGGAGGAACAAAGGGCAAAGCGCATCTGGCAGATCGACGCCCTGCGGGGGCTGGCGCTCCTGAATATGCTGGTTTACCACGGCATGTACGACTGGGTGTATGTGTTCGGCCATCCCAGCGGCTGGTACAATATCGGTGCGGCAGGGTGCCATGTATGGCAGCAGTATATCTGCTGGAGCTTCATCCTGCTGTCGGGGGCAAGTTTCTGCCTGGGCCGCCGCCAGCTGAAAAACGGGCTGATCACCGCAGGGTGTGCCCTGGTTCTGACGGCGGTGACGGCACTGGCCATGCCCTCCGAGCTGATCCTGTTCGGGGTGCTGCATTTCAACGCCTGCGCGGTGCTGCTCTCCTGCCTGCTCCGCCCGGTGCTGGAAAAGATCCCCGCCGGTGTGGGCCTTGCTGCCAGCGCGGTGCTGTTTTTTGTGTGCAATCAGCTGCCCTCCGGGTTTCTGGGATTTGAGGGTCTGCACCTGGCCGCCGTGCCCCGGGGGCTTTACAAGGCCAATCTCTTCTGGCTGGGCCTGCCCGACCTGACCCGGTTTGCCTCGGCGGACTATTTTCCCATCCTGCCCTGGGTGTTTCTGTTCTGGTGCGGGTATTTCGGCTGGCGGTTCCTCAGGGAACACCATCTCACGCCTGCCCCGGCCAAGACCCCGGCGGCCCTGCGCCCGCTGTGTGCCGTGGGCAGCCGCACATTGCTGGTTTACATGCTGCACCAGCCGGTGATTTACGGGGTCCTGCTGGCGGTGCATGCGCTGCCCTGGTGAGCATCCGGTCACCCTTGTCAGCTATGGGCAAAGGCGCTATAATATGTAAATACGAGAAAAACGCCGTACGGCAAAACCATAGAGAGAGGATGGGGCGGATGCTGATCAGCCTGGTAGTGCCCTGCTATAATGAGGAGGAAGCAATGCCTCTGTTCTACAAGGAGGTCACGCGGGTGGCCGAACAGATGGGGCAGAACTATGGTGCCGAGTTCGAGTTCATCTTTGTGGATGACGGTTCCAGGGACGGCACTCTGCGAGTGGCGCGGGAATTGCACGACCGGGATCCGCGGGTGCGCTATGTCTCCTTCAGCCGCAACTTCGGCAAGGAGGCGGGCATTTACGCCGGTCTGCAGGCGGCAAAAGGGAATTACGTCGCCACCATGGACGCTGACCTGCAGGATCCGCCCGCCCTGCTGCCCCAGATGCTGGACGCGCTGCTCTCGGGGGACTGGGACTGTGCCGCCACCCGCCGCACCACCCGCAAGGGAGAGCCGCCGGTGCGCAGCTGGTTCGCCCGCAAGTTTTATCAGATCATCAACCGCATGGGGGATACCGAGATTGTGGACGGCGCCCGGGATTTTCGTCTCATGAGCCGCCGCATGACCGACGCCGTGCTGCAGATGTCGGAGTACAACCGCTTCTCCAAGGGAATTTTCAGCTGGGTAGGATTCCGCACCAAATGGTTCGACTACGAAAATGTTGAGCGGGTGGCGGGCCAGACCAAGTGGAATTTCTGGGGCCTGTTCAAGTATTCCATCGAGGGTATCGTGGGCTTTTCCACGGCACCGCTGGTGTTTGCCGCCCTGATGGGGGTCATTTTCTGCGCAGCGGCCTTTGTCGGCATTGTTTTTGTGGCGGTGCGGGCGCTGCTGTTCGGCGATCCCACCTCCGGCTGGCCCAGCATGATCTGCATCCTGCTGTTGTGCAGCGGCGTGCAGCTGTTCTGCCTGGGCATTGTGGGTGAGTATCTCTCCAAGACCTATCTGGAAGTCAAGCACCGCCCCATCTACATCACCCAGGAGACCGAGGCCGACCG
>JAHZHS010000265.1 GCA_019420135.1 Oscillospiraceae bacterium
GTCAACAAGTACGGTCTTGCCCATAGTATAAGACTCCTTTTCTTTATGATTAAAATTGAGTTGTAACAAAATCAGGAACAGACGGCGGGCTGAAAATGAAGATCTGTGGCGGTCTGGATCATCTCATCCCAGGTGGAAAAGCGGGTGCTCTCCTGCACGAAACGGTCCAAAAGCGCGTCGTCATAGATGAGACAGTCGGAATTCCAGTTTACAAAGACAGCGCTGGAGTAGCGAAAGCCCTCAAAGGACTGGAAACGGGTATTGGCCTGCATGAAGGAATCGTCAAAGATTTGCATCAGCAGGTCCTTCATTTTCTGGGGGTAGTCCACATATTGAAAAGCCATATCAACCTTCCTGACTGCCGTAGAACTTCTGGGCCTGTTCCTCTACGTACTTACGCCACACGGGCTGGTCGGCAGCCATACGGGGACGGATGTACTCGCTCATCTGGCCGCCCTTGCCGTGGACCAGCTCGCCGTTGCTGATGGACATATACAGCAGAGGCTCAGAGGGGGGGCAGCCCTCGATGTGGATGGCGTTGGGGTGCTTCTTCAGGTATTTGCGGGTACAGTTGCCGTGGAGCACCAGCTTCTCGTCGGGTACCTCGTCGGGCACTTCATTTTTTCCGCCGGCCACAACCACGAAGTCGGAGCGGCGCTCGTAGTCGCCGATGGCCTTCAGAGTCTCCATGTTGATGGCCAGCAACGCCTGACAGCTGGAGCAGGCGCCATCACACAGCACCTTGTACTCGGGCCAACGGGTGCTCATATCACCGATGTAGGGAACCCACATTTTCTTATAGCATTCGGCGACGGTGGCGCCCACAACGTCAATGTTCTCCCGCTCGGTGATACCCAGTCCGGTCTCGGCAGCCACCCGGAAGTAATCCACCGCCTCGGCGTCGATGCCGACCAGATCGCAGGCGATCAGGTCCACGGCCACGGGATCGGAGGACCCCAGGATGCAGCCCACTTCAATGGGAACGGGGGTGTGGGGGGAGTAGCCGCTGGCGGGACGGATGGCGTCCACGATGTTGATATCCGCGCGGCACACGCTCCACACATCCATCATAGCCATGGTCAGATTCTGCTGGTGCATCTGCAGGTGTACAGCATCCTGCACCACACCCTTAATATTCTTCAGGGCGCAGGAGAACACCATGCTGGCGTGCGCCTTCAGGATGGGCAGGTTGATGAGATGATCGGCCTCCAGCAGGCGGCGGGGCAGCTTGACATGATGGAGGTTGGAGCGGTAGCCGCGGACAGCCACATTGATCAGGTCCTTGTCGGCCTTAATATCGTAGAGCTCCACGCCCTCCTCGCGGGCCACATCGGCTATGCCAGAGACCTCATAGCATTCCATGGTATCGCAGCCGATGGCGGCAGCCTCGGCAATAACAATGCTCTTGGGATTGGCTTTCTTGACTTCGCGGATGACTGCGCGGACGACCTCGGGATTGGTGCAGACCGAAGTATCGGCGGGGGAAGCGTGGCCGGCGTTGGGCTTGAGCATTACAGTGGTGCCGGGCTTGATCATGTTTGTTACGCCGCCCATCAGGTCAAAGACCTTGGTGACGCTGTCCTGAATACTGGCCTCTTTGGCCAGAGCAACCAGCGCTTTCTTGTCAGACATACTCAGTTCTCCCTTCAGTTCTTGGTAATCTCTATTTCCATCAATGGATTATGCAAGGCTGATGCCAAGTGTAATGAGCCGCTTTTTGCTAAATTGCAGGGGGATTTGGGGCGTGTTGTTGCAGAAATAGGACAATACACAATTGCTTGTTGCAGCGCTGAAACAAACTTAGAGAAGCTTATGAAGCTTGAGCAGCTCGGCGAAGGCGTAATCCCGGAATTTGCACACACTGTCGACCGTGTTGCCAATGGAGGGATCCCGGTTGGCGATCTCCTCGTCACCCCCTTGGGCGTCTACCTCATTCAAGGGGGTTGACCCCTCGTCGTATTTATCGGCAA
>JAHZHS010000266.1 GCA_019420135.1 Oscillospiraceae bacterium
CGCAGAGCGTGGGCCGTTGCCGGCACGCATACCCCGGCCAGCAGCAGGGCGACGACCAGGCAGACGCCGGCCAGGCCATCGCCCGACAAGCCGCCTGCCGCCAGGTACACTGCCACTGACGCCGCCACAAACAGGTAGGGCGACGCCATGAGAAGATAAAAAGGCCATTTGGAACGAATCATGGTCTCTCCTTTGTCGATCACATATTGAAGAAGCTGACCTGGCTGGTATCGGGCAGATCGCCCAGTGCGCCCACATCCCGCAGCTTCTCCATGATGGCGCCGGACACGCCGCTGGCCTGCTGCAGTTCCTCAATGGAGATATACTGCTGGCCGTGGATGGTGGCTTTTTCCAGCGCAATGGCTGCCGTCTCGCCCACGCCTTTCAGCGCGGCAAAGGGCAGGCGAACCTGGTCGTCCTCGACGATATACTTGGTGGCATAGCTCTTGCCCAGCTCGATGGGCAGGAAGCGATAGCCGCGCTGCAGCATCTCGTTGACCAGCTGCAGGCTGACCAGCATATCCTCGTCCTTGGCATTCTTTTCCTCTTTCAGGCGCTGGTTGATCTCCCGGATATGGTCCTGGGCCACGCGGATGCCGCCGATGGCTGCCTCGTAGTCGATGTCCTCGCCGCGGACGGTGAAGTACACCGCATAGAAGACGGGCGGATGGTACACCTTGAACCACATCAGGCGGATAGCCGCCATCAGGTAGGCCACGGCATGGGCCTTGGGGAACATATACTTGATCTTGCGGCAGGATTCAATATACCAGTCAGGAACGTCATGTTCCCGCATGGCCTCCTCCCAGCCGGGCTTGAAGCCGCCCTTGGCCACCTTGCCTTTACGCACGGCCTCCATGATGTCGAAAGCCATCTTGGGCTCCAGGCCCTTGCGGAGCAGGTACAGCATGATACTGTCACGGCAGCCGATGACCTCCGAGATGGTGCAGGTCTTGTTGCGGATGAGCTCATCCGCGTTGTTGGTCCAGACGTCGGTGCCGTGAGAAAGCCCCGAAATCTGGATCAGGTCGGAAAAGCTCTTGGGCTGGGCTTCCAGCAGCATGCCGCGGACAAAGTTGGTGCCCATCTCGGGGATGCCGAAGGTGCCCGTCTGGCTGCCGATCTGCTCCGGCTTGACGCCCAGCGCCTCGGTGGAGGTCAGCAGACTGATGACCTTGGGGTCGTTCATGGGCACCGAGTCGATGGGAATGCCCGAGTACTCCTCAAAGTATTTGTAGAAGGTGGGAACATCATGGCCCAGCTCGTCCAGCTTGAGCAGGGTGTCGTGGAGGTATTTGAATTCGAAGTGGGTGGTCAGCAGGCCGCCCTTGACGTCGTCGGCAGGGTGCTGGATGGCACAGAAGTCGTAGATGTCGAAGGTATCGGGAACAACGACCATGCCGCCGGGATGCTGGCCGGTGGTGCGCTTGACACCGGTGCAGCCGATGCACAGACGGTTTTCCTCGGCACGGTTGACGGTGCGGCCCCGCTCTTCCAGGTATTTCTTGACATAGCCGTAGGCGGTCTTGTCCTGCAGACCGGAGACCGTGCCCGCTTTGAAAACGTTCTCCTTGCCGAAGAGTTCCTCAGTATAGCGGTGGACGTTGGACTGATACTCGCCCGAGAAGTTCAGGTCGATATCCGGCTCCTTGTCGCCGTAGAATCCCAGGAAGGTCTCGAAGGGAATGTCGTGTCCGTCCACGATCATGGGATGGCCGCAGACCGGGCAGTTCTTGTCCGGCAGGTCAAAGCCGTCGGCAATGCTGCCGTCGGTAATCCACTCGCTGTGCTTGCACTCATGGCAGAGATAGTGGGGCGGCATGCTGTTGACTTCCGAAATGCCCGAGAAGTGCGCAACAGCCGACGAGCCGACGGAACCACGGCTGCCCACCTGATAGCCCCCCGCATTGGAGAAG
>JAHZHS010000267.1 GCA_019420135.1 Oscillospiraceae bacterium
CAGCTTCCAGCCGATGGACAACGTTTCCTCAATGTCCCGGTTGGTGTTGTATCCTTGAGAGACATACTCATTTTCGAAAGCGTCGGCAAACTTGGCGTATAGCTTGTCGATGTCCGTCAGCGCTGCTTCGCCCAGAATCACCATCAGTTCTTTTGCGTCCTTGCCTCTTGCATAGGCGGCAAACAGCTGGTTCATGGTGTTGGAGTGGTCGGCACGGGTCTTGCCCCCACCGATACCCTGATCCTTCAAACGGGACAAAGAGGGCAGCACGTCAATAGGCGGTGTGACTCCCTTGCGGTAGAGCTCACGGCTCAAAATAATCTGTCCCTCGGTGATATAGCCGGTCAAATCGGGGATGGGGTGAGTTTTGTCATCCTCGGGCATGGTGAGGATGGGAATCAGGGTGATACTGCCGTTTTTGCCCTTCTGCCGTCCGGCACGCTCATAGAGGGAAGCAAGGTCGGTGTACATATAACCGGGATAGCCACGGCGGCCGGGCACTTCCTTTCGGGCGGCGGAAACTTCACGCAAAGCATCAGCATAGTTGGTAATGTCTGTGAGGATAACCAATACATGCATATTCTTTTCAAAGGCCAGATACTCGGCGGCGGTTAGAGCCATACGAGGGGTTGCGATACGCTCAATGGCCGGGTCGTTGGCCAGGTTGATAAACAGCACCGTGCGGTCAATGGCTCCGGTACGCTTAAAATCTTCAATAAAAAAGTTAGATTCCTCAAAGGTGATACCCATGGCGGCGAACACCACCACAAAGGGGTCTTTGGTGCCCCGCACCTTGGCCTGACGGGCAATCTGTGCCGCCAGATTGGCATGAGGCAGGCCGCTTGCCGAGAAGATGGGCAGCTTCTGGCCGCGCACCAGGGTGTTCAGGCCGTCAATGGCTGAAACGCCGGTCTGAATGAATTCCTGGGGGTAGTTCCGGGCGGCAGGGTTCATAGGCAGGCCGTTGATATCATCCCGGCGCTCCGGCAAAATCTCCGGGCCGCCGTCGATGGGCTGACCCAGACCGTCGAACACCCGGCCCAGCATATCTTCCGAAACGCCAAGCTCCATGGTGCGACCCAAAAAGCGCACTCGGCTGTTGCTCAGGTTGATACCGGTAGAGCTTTCAAACAGCTGCACCAATGCGTTGCCGCCGTCGATTTCCAGCACCTTGCAGCGGCGGCGCTCGCCGTTTTGCAGCTCGATTTCTCCCAGTTCGTTATAGGTGACATTCTCTACACCCTTTACCAGCATCAGAGGGCCGGCCACTTCCTGTATGGTGCGATATTCCTTTGGCATCAGAATTCCTCCTTTTGCTGGGCGGCGGTAATCTCCGCGTCAATTTCCGCGGCAATCTGGGCAAACTCATCCTCAACTGCCTCATCATGGGTATATTTAAAACGTCCAATCCGCTCACGGATAGGCAATTTTACCAGCTCATCAATGGAAGCGCCCTGTTCCAATGCCTTGACGCACCGGTCATAGAATCCCAGCACCAGCAGCATCATGAGCCGCTGTTTCATCAAAGGCGTGTAGGTGTCCACCTCATGGAAGGCGTCCTGATGGAGGAAGTCCTCACGGATGGAGCGGGCGGCTTCCAGCTTTAACCGGTCGGGGGCCGAGAGGGCATCCATGCCCACCAGTTTTACGATTTCTTCCAGCTCGGCTTCTTCCTGCAACAGCCGCATCAGGCGGGAGCGCAGCTCCATCCAGTCGCCACCGGCAGTCTGGTTGAACCAGTCCGCCATAGTGTCCACATACAGGGAGTAGCTGGTTAGCCAGTTCACGGCAGGGAAGTGTCGTTTGTAAGCAAGGGCGGAGTCAAGACTCCAGAACACCTTGACAATACGCAGTGTAGCCTGCGAAACCGGCTCGGAAATATCGCCGCCGGGAGGGGAGACAGCGCCGATAAC
>JAHZHS010000268.1 GCA_019420135.1 Oscillospiraceae bacterium
ATAAGTACCGGGACATTTGCCGTGATCTGAATGAAGCGCAGCAACTATTGCAGGAAAACAGCCTGGACGCTGAGTTCAAGGCTATGTTACAGCAGGAAGCATGCGAAAACGCGCGAAATAAAACCGAACTGGAAGGAAAGATTCGACTCCTTTTGCTGCCGAAGGATGAGGATGATGACAAGAGCGTTATTCTGGAAATCCGTGCCGGAGCCGGTGGAGAGGAAGCTGCGCTGTTTGCCCACAGTCTGTGGCGGATGTATCAGATGTATGCCTCCGGTCGGGGCTGGCACTGCCAGATTGTCAGTCTGAATGAGACGGAGCTGGGCGGTGTCAAGGAACTGATCCTTTTGGTGGAGGGCAGCGGTGTTTACAGCCGCCTGAAATTTGAAAGCGGGGTTCACCGTGTCCAGCGCGTCCCGGAGACAGAGACGCAGGGGCGGATCCACACCTCGACGGTGACGGTGGCCGTGATGCCGGAAGCCGAGGAGGTGGAACTGTCCATCGATCCTAAGGATTTACGGATTGACACCTTTCGTGCCTCGGGTGCAGGAGGACAGCACATCAACAAAACCTCCAGTGCGATCCGGGTGACCCATATTCCCACCGGTATGGTGGTGGAGTGCCAGGACCAGCGCAGCCAGAGAGAAAATCGTGAACAGGCACTGAAGGTCCTGCGCAGTCGGCTCCTGCAGCAAAAACAGGCGGAGTATGACGCGGACTATAATGCGCGTCGCCAGAGTCAGGTAGGCACCGGCGACCGCAGTGAGCGCATCCGCACCTACAATTTTCCTCAGGGACGGCTGACCGATCATCGGATCGGACTGACCATCTACAAGCTGGATGAGGTCCTCAACGGAGATTTGGATCTCGTCGTGGAGCCTCTGACGCTGGCGGATCAGGAGGCAAAGCTCCGCGCCAGGGAAGCGCAGGATTGAAATACAAGGGATACAGGGAAAGAAGCTGACAGTTATGGATACAAAAGTCATGCCGGTCGATGAACAGAGCCTGGACTATGCAGCTGAGTTGCTTCGCAGCGGCCAGCTGGTTGCTCTGCCGACCGAGACCGTTTATGGAATTGCTGCCGATGCCCGAAATGGTGAGGCGGTGAAAAAAATTTTTGAGGCGAAGGGGCGACCGCAGGACAACCCGCTGATTGTGCATATCTGCGGCATGGAAATGCTCAAGGGGATTGTTTCAGAGGTGCCGGAGCGGGCTCAGAAACTGGCAGCGGCATTTTGGCCCGGCCCTCTCACCATGGTGTTGCCCCGTGGCCCGGAAGTGTCCGAAGTGACCTGCGCCGGGCTGGATACCGTCGGGGTGCGGATGCCGTCGCACCCGGTGGTCCAGGCGGTGATCCGCCGTTCCGGAGTGGCCTTCGCGGCACCTTCTGCCAATTTGTCGGGCAAACCAAGTCCCACCAGCGCGCAGGACACCTTTGCCGACATGAACGGCCGCCTGCCTCTCATTCTGGATGGGGGAGAGTCCACCTACGGGGTGGAATCCACCGTGGTCTCCCTGACCGGTGAGCAGCCGATGCTGCTGCGCCCCGGCTACATTACCAAGGAGCAAATGGAGGCGGTTCTCGGAGAACCAGTGCTGGTCTCTCATGCCATTCTGGAAAAACTGGGTGAGGGCGAAGTGGCGCGGTCCCCCGGAATGAAATATAAACATTATGCGCCGAAAGCGGATGTTACAATCCTGGAGGGCAGCTTTGAAGCCTATCGGAACTATGTGACGGAACATGCCGGGAATGGTGTGTGGGGACTCTGCTTTGATGGGGAGGCGGCAGCACTGCCTGTGCCGTGTATTGAGTATGGACATCAGGACAAGCATGCCGAGCAGGCACATAAGCTGTTCTCTGCGCTGCGGGAACTTGACCGCCGCGGTGCCGTAACAGTGTATG
>JAHZHS010000269.1 GCA_019420135.1 Oscillospiraceae bacterium
GCCCGCCCGCAGCGTGCTTACCGTCATTATAGCACATGCCGGTGCCTGCGCACAGAGGGCGGGGTGTAAAATTCAGGGACTCCCAGTCCCCAGGGATAACCTGCGGCCTAGCCGCATAGAGATGCGGTAATAGGATGCGCAGCTGTTCATGCCGGGAGGAGGGAGAGAGCATGACAACAAAAGCGGGCCGGCCGCCATGCCGGCGCTGGATGGGAGTGGTATTGCTGGCGTTGCTCTGCGTGCTGGCTCTGTATCTGGGCGGGAGGTTCTTTGTACCGGGAAAACCGGAGGAGGACACCATCCCCAACGATGTCTTTGCGGTGCAGGGAAGGGCAGAGGACGGTGCTGCCGAAGCCATGATGCTCAAAATTGTCTGTCTGACCTTTGACGACGGCCCTTCCTCCAATACGGCCCCTATTCTGGAGATCCTGAAACAAAAAGATGTCCCCGCGACCTTTTTCGTGACGGCACAGGAGGTCAATCAGGACTATCTGCCTCAGCTGCAGCGTGTGGTGGAGGAAGGTCACCAGGTGGCGCTGCACAGTGCCAGCCATCGCTATGCGGATATCTATGCCGATACGGAGTCCTTCTGGCTGGACATAAAGGCGCTGCGCCAGGCCATTTCTCCCTATGTGGAGGTAGAGAACATCCACTGGCTGCGTTTCCCCGGCGGCAGTACCAACACGGTCAGTCACAAATACGGCGGCAGGGATATCATGAAGCGGCTTGTTGCCCAATGTGAGGAAAAGGGATACGAGTGGATTGATTGGAATGTCTCGGCGGAGGACGCCACCTCCTCCCATCCGGATGCAGCGCAGATCCTGGAAAACGTCCGTACAGGCGCCGAAGGCCGTGACCTCTGTGTGGTATTGATGCACGATACCGCCAAAACCGATGCTACGGTGGAAGCACTGCCGGAAATCATCAACTGGTTTGCCGAACAGGGGTATCATTTCTGTACGGTGGAAGAAATGTATGAGGCACGGGACGGCGGCTGACAACGCGCCAAAATAGAAAATCACACGCACGATTGTATTTTGGAGATAAATAAAATCTACAATCTTGATAAATTTTGAACATATCGTCAAAAAAATCATGAAATCCGATTGCATTGGAGGGCGGGACAAGGTATAATGAATGCGGCCCACCGAGGCAAAAAAGGAGTGGAACTTGATGCATCGCCGTAGCAGGACATCGCAGATTGCTCTGTGCGGTGTGTTGGGGGCGCTGAGCGTGGCCATACTGTCCATGGGCGGGCTGGTTCCGCTGGCCACCTACTGTGCGCCCATGCTGGCGGGGATGGCGCTCCTTCCCGTGCTGGCCGAATGCCCCGAGCGGTACGCCTGGATGACCTGGGCAGCCGTCTCGGTACTGGGACTGCTGCTGGTGCCCGACCGGGAACTGGCGCTGGTCTATGTGCTGGTGCTGGGGCCTTACCCCATGCTCAAACGCCATATTGACTGCCTGCACAGTGCCCCGGTACGGTTTTTATGCCGTCTGGCAGTGTTCGATCTGACGGTGGTTCTCTGTTACGGGCTGTTGCTGGTGGTGTTTCCGATGCCCGGCCTGATGGAGGAGTTCACCGCAGGCGGCACGGTGCTGACGGCGGTGACGCTGCTTACCGGAAACCTGGCATTTTTGGTATACGATGCGGCGCTGCGGGGGATGGCGGTGGTCTACCGCCGCCGGCTGCGCCCGCTGCTTCGTTTTCTGCACTGAACAGGGGATGGTATTATGGGATGGAAACGCTGGGAAGTCTTGCTGACTGCCCTGGGAGCCCTGGTCGCTTTCTGCCTGACGGTGCTGTGGGCGATTCTGGTGTTTGCGCCGGAACCGGTGCTGGGCAGGGTGGAACTTCGCCTTGCAGTTTGCCTTTGCGTTGTACCGGAAATACTCTA
>JAHZHS010000027.1:0-6369 GCA_019420135.1 Oscillospiraceae bacterium
CCTCCACAAAATAGTGCTGCAATTCGTTGGAGATCTCGGCGATCTGCACCGGGTCCACAATGCCGACCATGGAATACTGGGTGAAACGTCCATGGCCGTTGGGAAATTTCTCCCGCAGCGTTTCCACGCTGACCTTGCCATCCCGGATGAAGGAGGCAGGCAGGTCGCCGCAGAGCTGGGCGGCTTTTTCCTCCAGCGTCATGCGGGAGAGCAGGTCCTCCACACGCTCGGCGACCGGACGGGAAGGGTCTTTGTAAAGGTCCATAGATGGGGCTCCTTTCCGATAATGCGTTACTTTATTTATTAAATAAAGTAACAAATAAAAAAGACAATGTCAATGCCCCCCGGGGCCAAAAGGGCGGCAAAGAGGAAAGATTGGTGGGGTGCACAAATCCGGGCATGAAATTTTGTCGCCATGCCGAAGAGGGCGGCCGGGGAAAGGCAGGCAGCGGCACAAAAAGCCCCGTGCCCGGGTGCGGTGGGAACACCGGCCCGGAACACGGGGCATCTGCCGGTAAGAGCAGGGAGGTCAGGATTGCTCGGAGAAGGGATTGCCGGCATTATAGGTCTGGATGGTACTGTTCCACAGGGACTGGACGGCGGTGGCCCGTTCCTTGGTGTAGCAGAGGTACAGCATGTCCCGGGGCGGCCATTCCAGGGCCAGGCGGAAACGGCCGTCCTTGTCCAGGGTGTGGGGAGAAAAGTAGATATACCGTGTGCCGGTGCGTTTGGGGTCGTTATTGTTGAACACTTTCAGGCCGACCACACCTACCTCGGCAATATCCGACCAGGGCATGCAGTGCATGGGAATGCCGAAAAAACTCCGGGAAAGCCCCTTCTCGTCCAGGGTGAGGGTGGACCCGTACAGCACCGAGACAAAGAGGAACAGGGCAGCCGCCGCGCCGAACAGGGCGGCAGGGATCCAGCTGCCTGCCGAGGCTGCCGCCGCGGCCAGCAGGACGCAGGCGGCCACGGTGCACAGGGCAACGCCGAATTTGAGGGGATGAATGAAATAGCGGTGTTTCATGGCAGATCCCTCCTGACGGATAAATGCCGGAATACAGCGATTGGTGGATGACTAGAGAATATTCTCCGGGGCGCAGTTTGTCAAGGCGGCGTGCCGGGGACGGAGCTTACAGCTTGTCGCTCTCACCGGAGGCAAGCTGGAGGATACGGTACATGGGAATGTTCTGGGCAGCCAGGGCCATGACTGCCTCCTTCTTTTCCAGGGGGACGGTGTGCTTCAGATGGGCCCAGATCATCTCGCCGTTCATTCTGCCGTCGTAGGCAAAGGGGACCACATCGCAGGTGGCCTGGTACCAGTCCAGCATTTTCAGGCGCAGCTCGGTCAGGACCGGGGCCATCCCGGGCCGGTCGGCCAGATCCTCCGTCTCTCCCGGATCGGCCTCCAGGTCAAACAGCTGATCCGGCTCGTACAGGCGGCGGACGTACTTATACCGCCCGCAGCGCAGCATGGTGGCTTTGGTGTGGGCTACATCGTCCTCCTGGGCCTTCATGCGGGGCCAGTACTCGTTGACCGGCTGGGCGCCCTGAGGAGAGGTGGCGTGGCTTTCGTCGCAGTGCACCTCGCCCGCCAGCCGTCCGCCCTCGCAGCAGACATACTCCCGCAGGGGGGCGGCGGGAGAAGCCAGATTCTCCCGCAGGCTGCGGCCGAACTGGGTATGGTCGGGGGTGACGCCGGCCAGATCCATGGCGGTGGCGTAAAAGTCCACCAGCTCCACCAGCCCATCCCGGATGCCGGCAGTCACCGGCACACCCTTGGGCGGCTTGATGAGCAGGGGAACCCGGACCAGATTTTCCTCAAAGGTGTTCTGGTTCTTTTCGCTCAGGCCGAACTGGCCCTGGTAGTCGCCGTGGTCGCTGAAGAAGAAAATGGCGCAGTCGTCATAGATGCCCGCTTCCTTCAGGCCGTCGCACAGCCGCTGGAACTGATGATCGATCTTCAGGCACATGGCCGCATAGGTGGCGCGCAGGGCGTCCCAGTCGGCCTCGGTGTAATCCTGCAGACCCTGCCGCTGGCGGATGAGCGTCTCGATTTTCGGCTCAAAACAGCCGGGAGCCCTGGCCGCGATGCGGGGCGGCAGCTTGCTCCGGTCGATGGCGGAGAAGTAGGGATCCTCCGCCTGATAGGGCGGGTGGGGATACATCAGGCCCAGGAACAGGCAGAGGGGTTCCCCGTTGGGGGTGGGGGTCTTGGCCCGGGCGATGGCGGCGTCCACCACCTCGTCATCCGAAGTGTAATTGCGGCCCTGGGCATCCAGACCCAGCTGGCCCTTGTAGTGAGAGTAATAATCCTTGCTGCCCGGTTCGCCCCGCAGATTTTTCAGGGGCCCGGGGGCGGAGGGGGCATCGCCGCCGTAGAAGATTTCGCTGGCGTGTTTGCGGAAGGCGGCCTCATCCTGCCCGGGAAGAAAGTCGTTGCGGGCATTCATCCAGACATGGTAGCCGGCAGCCTTCAGCTCGGAGAAGATGCTGCTCTCCTCGCTGTGAAGCATGTAGCGCATGGTGCGGTGCCCGTGTACGTGGGGGTACAGCCCGGTGAGGAAGCTGCACCGGCTGGGCACACAGACCGGGTTCTGGCAGTAGGCGTTGCGGTAGGAGGCAGCTTCCTCCGCGGCAAAGCGGTCCAGAAAGGGGGTCTGCGCCGCCGGATTGCGCCCCATGTGGGCCAGGGCATCGCACTGCATCTGGTCGGGGTTGAAGATAATGATGTGGGGACGGGTATTCATAAGCAGGCTCCTGCGTTCTCAATCCGTGTCATCAGTGGGTGAAGGTGTAAGTGGTCAGTCTCTTGATAATGTCGGGGTGCTCGCCAATGATGTTGTGCATCTCGTCGGGATCCTCCTCCAGGTCGTACAGCTCGTCGCTGTCGTTCCAGTTGCGGATCCACTTGTAGCGGCCGTCAGATACCATCATCATGTTGCGCAGCTCGCTGATCTGTGCGACGCGCAGGGGATCGTCCTCGCCCTTGAGCAGCGGGACCAGGGAGCGGGCGTCCATGGAGGAGGCGTCGTAGCTGGTATGGGTCAGGTCCAGGATGGTGGGGGCCAGATCCATGAGCATGGCGGGCGCGTTGCAGACGGTGGCCTTGTCCATGCCGGGCAGGTGGATCAGCAGGGGAACACGCAGGGCTCCCTCGTACATGGTGGTCTTGGCAAACAGGCCGTGCTCGCCCATCATCTCGCCGTGGTCGGCGGCAAAGATGATGATGGTGTTGTCCATCAGGCCGCGGCGTTCCAGCACGTCCAGCATCTGGCCCACCCAGTGGTCGATGACCTGGATGGCGCCGTCGTAGTGCAGCTTGGTGTTGTTGAGATCCGCATCGGTCATGCCCCTGGAGCGGGCCGCCCGGCGCTTGACCCATTCCGGTTTGCTTTCCAGGGAGTCATGGGGCGTTGCGGGATAGACCTTGTCGCCCAGCTTGTCGATCTCCTCCTTGGGGGGATCCCAGGGGTTGTGGGGACCGGCAAAGCTGACAAAGAAATGCCAGGGGGCATCGTCGTCGATGGTCTCCAGGAAATCACAGGCGTTGCGGCCGATGAAGGTATCCAGGAACTGATCCGCCGGCAGAACGCTGGGGGCTGCATAGTAGACCGGCTTGTTGCGCATGCGGTCGATGTAGTCCTTGTTGAGCTTTTCCAGATTGCCCGGCTGGCATGCCTCCACGAACTGCTGATAGGGACCCCAGGGCTGGACGGAACCGTCCTCATTCTTATTAAAGAGGGCGCTGTTCATCTTGCCCTCAGTTTCCCGGGACTCGGTGAAGCCCAGATGGTAAATGATGGGCAGGGGGCGGCGGCCCAGATACCGGACCTTTTTGTGCAGATCGGTCTTGCCGGAGACCGCCACCCGGTAGCCGGAACGGCGCAGCAGCTGATAATAGGTGACCTGGTCAAGGGGAAGGTCGGTGCTGTGCTCCAGAACGCCGCAGTGGTTGGGCATCTTGCCGGTGGCCAGGGAGGCGCGGCTGGGGGTGCACAGGGGGGCGGTGCAGGCTGCCTGGGGGAACCACACCGAGTTCTGCCGGATGCGGTCGATGTTGGCGGTCACGATGCCGTCCCCAAGGCCGGTCATGGATCGGGTACGGAACTGGTCTGCCATAATAAAAAGAATATTGGGGCGAGTGTCGGATACGGGAGACATAAAAAACCTCCTTGATCGGGGCGGGTCATGACGGACCGGGATGTGTTTGCACTGCAGATGCAGGGGCAAACAATACTTCTGAAATAAATTTATTAACAAAATAAATATATTAAAAGCGCGAAGAAAAAGCAATTAGCGGAATCAACAAAAAACGATGCGAATTTTAGGCAGAGGAAAACGGACCGCGCGTCACGCCGGAAACAGAAGAAGATATGCCTTGAAAGGCCCCCTCTTATATATAGGAAAGAACCGCGGAAATGCTTGAGCGTCGGGCAGGGAACGACCCGGGAAAAGCACCCGGAGGGAACATGGTCCCCACACGGAATTTCAGCGAAATGCTTTAATTTATTGGTTTAACTTTGGTGGATTGTGATATTGCAAGAAAAAGATGAACATGTTATTGTTTAATTAAATCAAAAAACGAATGCAAAAAACAAACAGAAGGAGGTTGAGGATCCGAGGCAAAGGCTCCCGGGACGGGAACAGACCACCAATCCGGTGGTGGCCCGGAACAGACGGAGCAAAAGGGGGAAGCCTGCTTCCCGAGTAACAGAGATTGATTTCAGGAGGAAAGAACCATGAAGGCAAAACGATTGATTGCTCTCGCAATGGCGGGCTGCATGGCGGCCAGTGTGCTGGTGGCCTGCGGAAAGGACAATAGCTCTTCCACGGCATCCGGCGACACTTCCACTACCACGACCGAGACCGCTACGGTCCCCGCGGACGCCGGACTGCATAACCTGAGTGACGGAGTACTGGACATCGGCACCACCATCAAGTGGGACAGCCTGACACCCTTCCGTTCCACTGTTGCCAACAATGCTCCCTGGGCCTACCAGATTTATGAGACCCTGGCCACACTGACCTATGATAAGGAGTATCAGCCCCTGGTTGCCAAGAGCTGGTCGGTACAGGATGACGGTGTGACCTATGACCTGGAAATCTATGACTGCGTCACCGATTCTGCCGGCAACAACATCACGGCAGACGACATTGTCTGGATGCTGCAGGCCTGCATGGATGCCGGTCTGAAAACCTGCTACGACAAGATCGACACCGTCACCAAGACCGGCGATTACACCCTCCAGGTCAAGCTGAAGCAGAATGTTGTCGGCGCTTTTGAGACCATCCTGACCAGCACCTATGTCGTCTCCAAAGCGGCCTACGAGGCGGACGGCAATGATTTTGCCACCCAGATCGTCTCCACCGCACCCTACAAGGTCACCGAGTTCACCGCCGGTTCCACCATGACAATTGAAAAGCGGGACGATTACTGGCAGAATAGCGCAGACGTGGAGTATCCCAACCCCGCCAACGTGGACAAGATCACCTACCACGTCATCACCGAGGCATCCCAGGCAGGCATCGCGCTGGAGACCGGTGAGCTGGACGGCTTCATGAGCCTGGATCCCAACACTGCCACCCAGTTTGTGGGCAATGCAGACTTCACCATGGTCGATACCCCCTACATCAACGGCTATCAGATGTTCTTCTCCGGCGATCCCAGCCGCACCATCACCGACGATGTCAACCTGCGCCAGGCTATCTGCTATGCCATCGACGTGGACGGCCTGATCACCGGTGTCTTCGCCGGCTACGGCACCAAGATGCATGACTCCGCCGCCAACACGGCCATGGGCTATCTGGAAAAGTGGGATACCGAGGACTACTACGACTACGATCCCGAGAAGGCCAAGGAACTGCTGGCCCAGTCCAACTATAACGGCGAGGAACTGGTTCTTCTGGCCGGCTCCAGCAGCACCATCCAGCGTCTGACCCAGATGATCCAGGGCTACCTGGCCCAGGTAGGCATCACCGTCAAACTGAACCTGGCCGATCAGGCTCTGCTGTCCTCCATCCGTCTGGACGGCAGCCAGTACGATATGTTCATCAACACCGTCGGCGGCGACTGGCTCTCCGACCACTGGGCCACCCGCTATGACATGAATGCCTACTCCACCGGCGACGCCTGCGCCCGCCATGATGAGGTCCTGGCCGACATGCTGTACACCACCTGGACCCAGGACGGATTCACCGAGGAGAACATCGACGCTGTCCACAACTACATCAAGGACAATATGTACGGCTTCGGCATGGTCCAGCCCAACAACATCGACATCTGGCGCAGCGATATCGGCCTGACCGAGCCCATCCGCAACAGCAAGGGCAGCGTGAACTGGGCCACCAGCGTTTACAACGAGTAAA
>JAHZHS010000027.1:6379-12081 GCA_019420135.1 Oscillospiraceae bacterium
AGCAAAGCAACCAAAAATCGAGGAGGTTGGCGCATGGTCAAATATGTACTGAAGCGGCTGCTTTGGATGATTCCCATATCCCTCGGCGTGGCCATCCTGGTCTTTACGCTGATGACCTTCTGCCCCGGCGATCCGGCCGAGATCATCCTGGGTACCACCGCAACCGAAGAAAACCTGGAGGCCATGCGGGAACAACTTGGCCTGAACGATCCTTTCCTGATGCGGCTGGGAGACTATCTCAGCGATACCTTCCTGCACTTTGACCTGGGCGAGTCCTGGACGACGGGCGTCGGCATTGCCGATTCCATCAAGGAATGCCTGCCCCGCACCATGACCCTCACCATCATCACCCTGCTCATCGCCATTTGCATCGGCATTCCGCTGGGCGTTATTGCGGCGGTGTACCAGAACCGCTGGCCGGACCGTGTCAGCATGGTGCTGGCCCTGCTGGGCGTTTCGGTGCCCAACTTCTGGCTGGCGCTGCTGCTGGTCATCCTGTTCTCGGTCAACCTGGGCTGGCTGCCCGCCATGGGTATCGGCGGCATTGAATATTACATCCTGCCCGCCATGGCCGGTGCCACCAACGGCATCGCCACCCTGGCCCGCCAGAGCCGTTCCAGCATGCTGGACGTCATCCGTTCGGACTACATCACCACCGCCCGCGCCAAGGGCGTGCCCGAGATCCAGGTCATCCTCAAGCATGCGCTGAAAAACGGCCTGATCCCCATCATCACGGTCATCGGCACCCAGTTCGGCAAACAGCTGGGCGGCACCATGGTTATCGAGACCATCTTTGCCATCCCCGGCATGGGCCAGCTGATCATCACTGCCGTCAACAGCCGTGACTATCCTGTGGTCCAGAGCGGTTCCATCTTCCTGGCCATCGTGTTCAGCCTCTGCATGCTGGTGGTCGATCTGCTGTACGCTGCGGTGGATCCGCGCATCAAGGCACAGTATTCCAAGGGCAAAGTCAGAAGAAAGGCGGTGGCGGCAAATGGCTGAGGCAACTATGGCGGTAAAACCCGCTAAAATGAAAAAACAGTCGGAATTTGTCCGCGTGTTCAAGGAACTTTCCAAGAACCAAACAGCCATGCTGGGACTGATCATTCTGCTTATCGAGATCATCCTGGCCATTCTGGCCCCTGTGATCGCCCCCTACGATTACATGGAAATGGACATTGTGGCGGCCCAGCAGGGCCCCTCCCTGGCCCACTGGTTCGGCACCGACGAGCTGGGCCGTGACATCTTCAGCCGTGTGCTGTACGGCGCCCGGTACTCCATCTCCATGGGCGTGCTGGCGGTCCTGATCAGCACCACCATCGGCATGACCATCGGCTCCATCGCCGGTTACTTCGGCGGCCAGGTGGACAATATCATCATGCGCCTGCTGGACATCATTCAGTCCCTGCCCGCCATGCTGCTGTCCATCGTGCTGTCGGCCGTGCTGGGTCCCGGCTACTTCAACACCATTCTGGCCCTGTCGGTCAACGGCATGCCGGCATCGGCCCGCATGCTCCGCGCCCAGATGATGAAAGTCCGAGGCAATGAGTACATCGAGGCCGCCCAGTCCATCAACTGCAGCAAATTCCGCATCATCCTGCGGCATATGATCCCCAACTCTTTCTCCCCCAACATTGTCCAGGCGACCATGGCCATTGCCCATATGATCGTCATGGCAGCCAGCCTGAGCTTCATCGGCCTGGGCGTGCAGCCGCCCACGCCGGAATGGGGCGCCATGCTTTCCGGTGCCCGGCAGTTCATCCGCCAGTGCCCGCACATGGTCATCTTCCCCGGCCTGGCCATTGCAGTCACCGTCCTTGCCGTTAACCTGATGGGCGACGGTCTGCGGGATGCTCTTGACCCCAAACTGAAACACTGAAGAAAAGGAGGCGCGCGTCATGTCTGAACAGAACAAAAATACAACCGCTCCTTTCCTGGAAGTGAAAGATCTGGCGGTGGAGTACTACTCCGACGGCCGAGTGATCCATGCGGTCAACGGCGTCAATCTGACCCTGGAAAAGGGCAAGACCCTCGGCCTGGTTGGTGAGACCGGTGCCGGCAAGACAACAATCGCAAAAAGTATCCTGCGCATTCTGCCCGACGTGGGCGCCAAGATTGCCCGGGGCGAGATCGACCTGGAAGGGGAGAACCTGCTGAAACTGCCCGAGCATGAAATGCGCAAGATCCGCGGCAACAAGATCTCCATGATCTTCCAGGATCCCATGACCGCCCTGAACCCGGTTCAGACGGTAGGCGATCAGATTGCCGAGGCTGTCCGCCTGCACAACGGCGGCAACAAGCACGAGGCGGAAGAACGCGCCGAGGAAATGCTCAAGATGGTCGGTATTTCGGCCGACCGGTATCACGAGTTTCCCCATCAGTTCTCCGGCGGCATGAAGCAGCGCGTGGTCATTGCCATTGCGCTGGCCTGCAACCCGGACCTGCTGCTGGCCGACGAGCCCACCACCGCCCTGGATGTGACCATCCAGGCCCAGGTGCTGGACCTGATCGCCGAGCTGCGCCAGAAGTACAACACCGCCATGCTGCTCATCACCCATGATATGGGCGTTGTGGCCACCACCTGCGACAATGTGGCGGTCATCTATGCCGGCAATATCATCGAGTACGGCACCAAGGAACAGATCTTCGATCATCCCAGCCATCCGTATACGGTGGGCCTGTTTGCCGCCATCCCCAGCATGAGTGAGGACGAGGAATGGCTGCATCCCATCGACGGCCTGCCGCCGGATCCGGCCAATCTGCCGGAGGGCTGTGCCTTCCACCCCCGCTGCCCCTACGCCACGGAGGAGTGCAAGAAAGGCCACATCGACATGCATACCACCAGCGACGGTCACCTGTGCCGCTGCTGCCGCTTTGAGCAAATCGCGAAGGGGGAATGAGAAATGGCACCTGTCATTGAAGTAAAGGGACTGAAAAAATATTTCCCGACCCCCCGCGGCATGCTGCATGCGGTGGACGACGTTACCCTGACCATCGAGCGGGGCAAGACCCTGGGGGTCGTGGGTGAGTCCGGCTGCGGCAAGTCCACGCTGGGCCGTACCATCATCCATCTGCAGGAGAGCACCGGCGGCCAGATTTTCCTGGAAGGGGAGGACATCACCCATGTGCGCGGCAAGGAACTGCGCCGTGCCCGGGAGCGGATGCAGATCATTTTCCAGGATCCCTATTCTTCCCTGGATCCCCGCCAGACGGTGGATGCCACCATCCGGGAACCGCTGGTCGTCTCCAAGCGCTACAAAAAGAGCGAGATCGACGAGGCAACCGCGGCCCTGATGGAATACGTGGGCATCGACGCCCGCCTGCGCATGTCCTACCCCCATGAGCTGGACGGCGGCCGCCGTCAGCGTGTGGGCATCGCCCGGGCCCTGGCCCTCAACCCCGACTTCGTGGTCTGCGACGAGCCGGTGTCCGCCCTGGACGTGTCCATTCAGGCACAGGTCCTCAACCTGCTGAAAAAACTGCAGCAGGACCGCGGCCTGACCTACATGTTCGTTACCCACGACATGAGTGTTGTCCGCCATATCTCCGACGACATCTGCGTCATGTATCTGGGCCAGGTGGTGGAAAAGTGCCCCTCCAAGGAGCTGTTCAAAAATCCCCTGCACCCCTACACCAAGGCGCTGCTGTCCGCCATTCCCTCGGTGGATATCCACCATCCCAACAAGCGCGAAATCCTGAAAGGCGAGATCACCTCGCCCATCGATCCCAAGCCCGGCTGCCGCTTTGCCGCCCGCTGCCCCTTTGCAACGGAAGCCTGCCAGCAGCCCCAGAAGCAGGAGGAAGTATCCACCGGTCATTTTGTGCGGTGCTGCCGGGTGCATGAGCTGGGCTGATCCCGGGAAAGGAAAATGAGACGATGAAAGACATTCTGCTCTTTATTTCCGATCAGCATGCCTGGCGTCAGCAGGGCTATGCGGGGGATCCGGTCGTCCGCACTCCCAATCTGGACCGTCTGGCCGCCCGGGGAACGGTGATGCAGAACAACTATACCGCCTATCCCCTGTGCGTGCCGGCCCGCATGTCCATGATGAGCTGCCAGCTGGCCAGCCATTGCGGGGTCATGACCAACATGTCGGCCCTGGATTCCAACTGCCCCACCTTTGCGCACTGCCTGGACGCCGCCGGCTATGAGACGGTCCTGTGCGGCCGCATGCACTTTGTGGGCGGGGACCAGCGCCACGGGTTCAGCAAACGCATTGCGGGGGACATCACCCCCATCTACCAGAACCGCCCGGCCACCATCCGGGAGGAGCGTGGCGTCCATGACCGCACCCTCCAGGACGCGCCGAACTGCCTGGCAGCCATGGGCGGCGGGGATTCCCCCACGCTGGCCTTTGACCGCTATGTGGTTTCCACCGCGCTGGATTACCTGGGACAGGACCATGAAAAGCCTCAGTTCCTCTGTGTAGGAACCTACGCGCCCCATTATCCCTATGTGGCGCCGCGGGATCTGTACGATTACTATTACGACAAGGTCACCCTTCCGGAGGGATCCTACCAGTACCCGGAGCACCCCGCCCTGGCGGGGAAAAAGGCCCGGGACACCGACCCGGAGGTGGTCCGCGCCGCCCGTGCCGCCTATTACGGCATGGTGGAACTGGCGGACCGTCAGATCGGACAGGTGTACGATGCCTTCCAGGCCTACCTGAAGCGCACCGGCCATGAGGGCGTCTTTGTCTACGTGTCGGATCACGGCGACCAGATCGGGGACCGGGGCTATTACGGCAAGAACGTTTTCTACGAGCAGTCCTCCCACACCCCCATGATCTTTGTGGGGGACGGAATTCCTGCGGGACGGCAGCTGTTCGGCGCCACCTCGCTGATGGATCTGGGGCCCACGCTCTGCGATCTGGCCGGGGCGGGACAGGTTCCCCATCCCGATGGAAAGAGCCTTTGCCCCCAGCTGAACGGCGGTGCCGACGAGCTGGACCGCATGGTCATTTCCGAGGTGGGCGGCAGCATCGGCCGCGGCCCGGCGGGATTCTCCTACGGGCAGATGGTCAAATGCGGCAACTACAAGTACATCCATTATGATGGATACGATGAGGCCGATGCCCTTTACGACATCTCCGCCGATCCGGAGGAGACGGTCAATGTTCTGGGGGATCACCCGGAACTGGTTGCCCGGATGCGGCAGCTGCTGGCCGATACCTGCCGGCCGGTGCCGGAGATCCGTGCGGCGGCGGAGCGGACGCGGGACAATCTGAGCGTGCTGATGAAATGCGACTACGACGACGCGCAGGAGCGCTGGCGCGCCCCGGAGTCGGCACGGCAGCGTCCCGAACCCATGGTAAAGAGTCATCTCTGTCCCTGAAACACTGACCGAAGCACGGCGGCAAAATCAGCTGCCGTGCTTTCTGTTTTTATGAATCCCGGAGGAGATACAAAAATGCGTAAAATATGGAATCTTGATATGCAACGCCCCTGCTGCGGCTATATCCATGATATTGAATATGTGCGCCGGAGAAAGGAGCCCGGAAGGCCGGGGAATCCCTATGTGGAGCGGGCGCTGCACCTGGAACTGCTGCGTCCCGCCGAATCCCAGGGACAGAACCTTCCATTGGTCGTTTTCGTGCCGGGCGGCGGTTTCCGTGAGCCCAAGGTCAAGTTCAGGATTCCATGGCTGGCGCCCCTGGCGGAAAAAGGCATTGTAGTGGCATTGGTAGAGTACCGGGGCAGCG
>JAHZHS010000027.1:12111-17339 GCA_019420135.1 Oscillospiraceae bacterium
AGACAACATGGTGATCATGGGAGCATCTGCGGGCGGATATCTTGCCCTGCAGGCAGGCTATACGCTGCCCTATGTAAAAGGCGTGATTGATCTGTACGGCGTGACGGATTTCCCCACCATGGTGCCCGATCCTCAGGACGAGGTCGCCTTCCGCAGCTCGGTTCCGGTGAGACTGACGGGGGAAACCCAAATCTCAGAAATCTGGAAAAAGATGGAGGAGACCTCTGTTGCACACACTGTCCGGGATATGGTGGAGAAAAAACCTACCTTGATTGCGCACGGAACCGGTGATACGGTGGTGCCGTCGGCGCAAAGCGAGAAACTCTATCAGATTTTGATGGAAAAGGAATGCCCGGCGGACCTGCACCTGATAGAAGGTGCAGCACATGCGGATATGCGCTTTTTCCAGAAAGAAATGATGGACCTGTATGAGTCCTTCATCCGAAAAGTCACGGCAACCTGACAGAAAGGATCCCCTATGCCAAAAGATATCTTGCTTTATATGTCGGACCAGCATTCCTACCGGCTGCAGGGCTATGCAGGCAATGCTGTGGTCCGCACCCCCAACCTGGACCGGCTGGCGGCCCAAGGGGTGGCCATGACCAACGCCATGACCGCCTGCCCGCTGTGTGTGCCCGCCCGGGCTGCCATGATCTCCGGTCAGCTGCCCAGCAACAACGGCGTGCTGTTCAATTTCGGCTCCCTGCCCTCGGATCAGGCCACCTTTCTGCATTGCCTGAACGCCGCCGGCTACGACACCATCCTGTGCGGGCGGATGCATTTTGTGGGGCCGGATCAGCGGCATGGATATTCCCGCCGCATTGCCGGGGACCGCACCCCGGTATTCCAGAACAACGTCCCGGCGCCCCGGCGCCCCGACGGCTCCCCCAGCAAGGTCACCGGCTTTGACGAAAACGGGGCGGTCCGCTACATCGGCGGCGGCGATTCCCCGGTGCTGGCCTACGACCGCTATGTGGTGGAACATGCCCTGGACTATCTGGCGCAGGATCATGAGCGGCCCCAGTTCATCACGGTGGGAACCTATGGCCCCCATTTCCCCTATGTGGCACCGCCCGACCTCTATGACTACTATTATGATAAGGTGGACCTCAGCGATGTGTCCGACACCTTTGACGGCGGTGCTGCCCTGATGGGCAAAATGCAGGAAGCCGATCCCCGGGTGGCCCGGGCCGCCCGCGCAGCCTATTACGGGATGGTGGAACTGCAGGACCGGCATATCGGTGCGGTGTACGATGCCTTCCAGGCCTATCTGAAGCGCACCGGACGGGAGGGCATCTTCCTCTATGTGTCCGACCACGGGGATATGAACGGCACCCACGGCTATTACGGCAAACAGGTGTTCTATGATCCGGCGGTGCATATTCCTTTCGTGATACAGGGTGCGGGGATTGCCCGGGGAAAGACCATCGACAGTCCGGTCAGCCTGATGGATGTGGGCCCCACCATCTGTGACCTGGCGGGAGTGGAATCCCTGCCCGGGGACGGCAAGAGCCTGGCCCCCCAGCTGGCGGAAGGGACCCAGGACCCCGACCGCATGGTGGTCAGTGAGCTGTATACCTATCTGCCCAATGGACGGACCTCCCTGGGCCGGATGGTCAAATGGCAGGACTGGAAGTATTACCGGTATTCCGGCCTGGAGAATGAACCCCATCTCTACAACTGCCGCCAGGATCCCGACGAGGAGCACAATGTGGTGGCGGAGTATCCCGAGATCGAAGAAAAGCTGAGCGCCTGCGCCGACAGCTACAAGACCTACGATGAGGTGATGGTGCACGAGCGGTGGGCCATGAAGCAGCTGAGGATCCTGCGCCAGTGCAATTTTGACGATCCCCGGGAACGGTGGCAGTGTCCGCCGGACCTGCCGGAACTGGAACACCCCGTCTGTACCAGCAAGCAGTTCGGGCCGACTCCCTGGGTGGTGGCACTGAAGCGGCTGCTGGCCCGCCAGTAATCCGGCCAATCCTTGCAGACAAACCGAAAGGCTCCCCGCGGGAAATTTCCCGATCCATGACAAAAGACCGCCCCTGGCAAGCTGCCAGGGGCGGTCTTTTGTGTGTGTAATCCATGGGAAGGACAGGAGCCCGGCGGGACTCAGCCCTGACGGACGCTGCCGCCCTCCCGGAAATGGTAGCCGATGAGCTGTTTCTTGCTCACCGGTTCGCCCCGGCTCATCTTCAGCACCGTCTCGGCACAGATGACGGCCTGGGTCTCGGCGTCAAAACGGATGGTGGTCAGCGGGGGGATCAGCAGCTCGTTGGTCTCGTAGCCGCCGAACCCGGTCACCGAGATGTCCTCGGGGATGCGCAGGCCCAGTTCCCGGGCCGCCTTGTAGACACCGTAGGCAATGCGGTCGGTGGCGCAGACCAGCACTTCGGGGCGGTCGGGAGAGCGCAGGATGTCCCGGGCCACCGAGAGGGAAGTCTGGTAGGTGAAATCCGCCAGATAGTTGCGCACGTCGGTGATGCCGCAGGCCTGCAGCCCCCGCAGGACGCCCTCCTTGCGCTGCTGGCCCACCGCGATGTCATCCTCGCTCACCCACAGAAAGCCCACCCGGGTCAGGCCGCGGCCGGCAAGATAGCGGCCCAGCTCCTCCCCGGCGGCCAGGTTGTCGTCCATGATGGAGACCCCGGGACGGAACTCCTGCCCCATAAAGACCACCGGGGTCTTTATGGCCTGCACCGCCTTCTCGTGGGCGGGGGTGATGTAGGTGGCCACAATGATGATGCCGTCCACATTCATCCGGGCCAGATTGCCGATGCTGCGCACCTCGTAGGCCAGGTCGCCCTCGGTGTTGATGAACAGCGGCGTGTAGGATTTGGTGCGCAGATACTTGTCGATGGCGGTGAGGACCCGGGGTGTGGTGACCGAGTCGAAGCTGGGCAGAATGATGCCGATGATATGGCTCTGCTTGGCGCTGAGCCGGGCAAAGACATTGGCCTCATAGTGATAATGGTCGATGGCCTGCCGGATCCGGCGGGCGCTCTCGTCTCGAACCGGTTTCCCGTTCAGATAGCGGGAGACGGTGCTTTTGGCCACCCCGGCCATGGCCGCCACGTCGTCGATGGTGGAATGCTCTTTCATGGTACGGCACACTCGTTTTGTGAATTTGCAGCGCCCGCAGGACGCTGCATCGCTGCCTGTATTATACCATAGCCCTCCGCACAGCGTCAAACCGGTACGACCACCCCGAGGTCGAATAAAATAAAACCGGTTTCACAAAAAATCGGGCGAAAAATTGTGAATATTCCCCTATTGCAACCTCTGTTTTCTGTGCTTATAATAATCAATAGAAAAACCGGTTTTACGAAACATTCACGATTCATGGTATTATCCGGGGAGGCAAATCATGAGCGAGCAGAACAAACAGGAGCAGTATCTTGCCATTGTCAAGCAGCTGGTGGAACTGGTGGGCGGAAAGGACAACATTGTGGCCAGCACCCATTGCGCCACCCGACTGCGCATTGTGCTGAAAGATTACGACAAGGCCGACCGTGACAAAATTGAGGATGTGGATCTGGTCAAAGGCCAGTTTGTGGCCGGCAACCAGCTGCAGATCATTTTCGGGGCCGGGCTGGTCAACGAGATCTACGAGGTCTTTGCCCAGTACACGGGCACCGCAGGCAACACCATGGCGGAGGTCAAACAGGCGGCAGCCACCCGCATGAATCCCCTGCAGGCGGTCATCAAGTCTTTGTCCGACGTGTTTGTGGACATTATGCCCGGCATTCTGGCGGCGGCGCTGCTCTCCGGCCTGACGGGAGTTCTCTCCCAGTGGGGATTCGTGGCGGATAACGCCACCCTCGCCGGCATCAACAAGCTGGTCAGCCTGGCGGCCAACGGCATCTTCAATATCCTGCCCATGGCGGTGTGCTACTCCGCCTGCAAGCGCTACGGCGGCAAACCCATTCTGGGTCTTGTCATCGGCGCCATCATGCTGGACGGCACACTGGCCAACGCCTACGACGCGGCCAAGGGCCTGGTGGTGCCCGACACCATCAGTCTCTTCGGGCTGAACATCGAGTTGGTGGGCTTCCAGGGCGGCATCATCATCGCCCTGATGATGGGCTTTATCGTCGCCAAGCTGGATATCTTCTTTGACAAAAAGATCCCCGACGTGGTCAAGCTTCTCTTCTCGCCCATGTGCTCGGTGCTCATCTCCACCGTGCTGCTGTTCACCGTGGTGGGCCCGGTGGGCCGCCTGCTCTCCAGCGGCATCACCAACGGCCTGGTCTGGATGACCCAGAACCTGGGCGCCGTGGGATACATGGTCTTTGCCGGTGTGCAGCAGATCATCGTCATCACCGGCCTGCACCACATCATCGGTGCCATCGAGGCACAGCTCCTCTCCGACACGGGACGCAACTTCCTCAACCCCCTCATGTCGGTGGCCCTCATGGGTCAGGGCGGCGCCGTGCTGGGCTACCTCTTCCTCAACTGGAAGAACAACAAGGTCAAGGAACTGTGCATCCCCTCCTTCATCTCCACCCTCTTCGGCATCAGCGAGCCGGCCATCTTCGGCGTCAACCTGCGGAATAAGTTCCCCCTGGTGGGCGGCTGCATCGGCGGCGCCTGCGCGGGCTGCTATGCCTACTTCGCCAATCTGGCGGCTCTGGGCTTCGGCACCACCGCCCTGCCCGGCATGGCCATCTGTGACCCCGCCGGCAACGGATATCTCCACTATATCATTGCCCATCTCATCGCGCTGGCTGTCGGCCTGGTATGTACCGTCATTCTGGGAAAGACCCTGGCCAAAAAGAACACAGCCGCACAATCCTGACACCCCGGCGCCCGGACGGCAGATGCCGCCCGGGCCATCCGGGTCTCTGCAAGGAGGACTTTGTATGGAAAATTCCACCTATCCCGCCCAGGTCCGCAAGGCTTACGCCGATATGAGCGCCGCCCCCGCCGATCCCTGGCGTCCGGCCTACCACCTGACCCCGCTGGCCGGGACCCTGGGCGACCCCAACGGCCTGTGCCAGTGGGGGGATACCTTTCATCTCTTTTATGTCACCAGCCCCCTGTCTTGTCTGACCACCCAGCGCACGCCCTGTGTCTGGGCCCACTGCACCACCAAAGATTTCATTCACTACCGCCGTCTGCCGGTGGCTATCTGGCCCGACCATCGCAGGGACCGGGACGGTGTGTACAGCGGCTCGGCCCTGATCCGGGAGGGCAAGCTGTATCTCTACTACACCGGCAATGTGCGC
>JAHZHS010000270.1 GCA_019420135.1 Oscillospiraceae bacterium
GCTGCCCAGCAGGCAGACGCCCCCCTCCATGTCGCCGCTGACCACGATAGGTGCCGCGCATTCCAGCATGCGGCTCTCCACCCCGGTCACGGCATGGACCCGCCGGGCGGGATCCCGGGGTGCGGTGTAGACACCCCGGGCGGACAGCAGCTTTTCCAGCTCGGGGGTGATATGCTTGCCCAGCAGCTCTCCCCGGGTGCCGCCGGCCACCGCCACCACCGTGTCCCGGTCGCAGATCATGACCGGGGCGCTCAGCTGTTTGGCCAGCACCTCGGCGTAGACCCCGGCCAGCTCGTTGAGTTCGGCCATCTGGGAATATTTGCGGAAGATCACCTTGCCGTCCGCCTCGGTAAAGATTTCGAGTGCATCCCCCTGACGGATGCGCTGGGTACGGCGGATCTCCTTGGGGATCACCACGCGGCCCAGTTCGTCAATGCGGCGCACAATGCCGGTTGCTCTCATTGCGGAACCCTCCCTCTGGTTCTCCCGGCCATGCAGCCGGGGCAATTTGGTTTCCTCTCTAGTGTGCCGTGGCAAAGCCAAAATATACCTGTCAGTTCCGTGCCGTCCGGATACTAGGCTTTTCAAACCGGTCCGCTCCCCTTATAATAGGGTCAAGATCATTCACAGGAGGCCGCCCATGGAGGAACTTTTACAGACAACGCTGTGCTATCTGGAGCAAAACGGCTGTTACCTGATGCTCCACCGCGTCAAAAAGAAAAACGACGTGAACAAGGACAAATGGATCGGTGTGGGCGGCAAGTTCGAACCGGGAGAGGACGCCCTGGCCTGCGTCATGCGGGAGGTGCGGGAGGAGACCGGCTACGTCATGGACCAGCCCCGCTACCGGGGCATTGTGGATTTTTACTGTCCGCCCTGGCAGCCCGAGCGGATGCACCTGTACACCTGCGACCGCTTTTCCGGGGAACCCCATTCCTGCAACGAGGGGGATCTTGTCTGGGTGCCACGGGATCAGGTGCAGTCGCTGCCCATCTGGCAGGGGGACAAGCTCTTTTTTGACCTGCTGGACCGGGAGGCACCCTTTTTCCATCTGGAACTGTTCTACAACGGGGACACCCTGGTCCGTGCCGTGCTGGACGGCCGGGAGCTGGCCATCTGATGTCCGGTGCCTTCCTTATATAGAATAAACAAACCGGGCGGCAGTCCTCTTTCGGATTGCCGTCCGGTTTGTTTTGATTGGAATGCTTTTTTCTGTCAGCGCCGCAGTATGCGGCCCAGCCGGGCGGCTCCCGCTTTCAGGCTGCAGGAATACCAGAGGAAAGCAAATCCCGCGAACAGTTTCACGCCCAGTGCCCGCCAGGTGAACCAGCCGTGCTGGATGGAGTGGGTGCGCAGCAGCGCCAGCCACGCCGGGGCGGACAGCGCCACAAGGGCAAGGGGCAGCGCCCGCAGGAGTGCCTCCCGGCTGCGCAGGCAGAGCACAAAGGCAGCGATGCTGGCCACCGTCAGCACCGCCAGCGGGATCAGCAGCCCCCGGGAGGACAGCGCATCAAACACGAAGCGGAAGATGTTGCCCCAGGTCAGTTCCATGCCGTGCCAGGTATCGGCGGAGGTGCGCACCGAAGCCTGATGCAAGGCATCCCCGATAATGTCCTGCCCGGTCACGGCGCTTGCCAGCACCCATTTGGACGCCCAGCAGAGGGCATAGCCCGCCCCCCAGCAGACTGCCCCGCCGCAGACAACGCCGCAGCGGCGCAGGGGCGTGTCCTCCCGGACGCGGCGGTCCAGCAGCCAGACGGTCAGGGGCAGGCCCAGGGTCAGGATGGGGGTTACCAGCAGATCGAGAAAGGCGGTGCAGACACCGGTGACCGCCAGCCCCACCGCCAGGGTGTCCGCCCTGCGGGGGCGCGCCAGCACCCAGATGCAGGCCGC
>JAHZHS010000271.1 GCA_019420135.1 Oscillospiraceae bacterium
CGGGCCCTGCGTCTCGGCCCTCTATGAAAAGTACTGCGCGCGGGGAGGCCGCCCGGTCCTTCCTCCTGCAGACCCGGAGCGCTTTGCAGCCCTGATGTCGGAAATCTACACCGCTGCCAGGACAGAGGATTATATCCGGGATATGTGGCTCAACGAAAAGCTCAACACCCTTCTGGCCTGCCTGATGGCGGAGTCCTGGCACCCGGCGGCGGGGCAGAGCCGTCCCCATACGGCCCGGCGGGATGTAGCGCCCATCCGGGCGTTCCTGGAGGGACACTGTGCCGAAAAGCTGACGCTGGAATCGGTGGCCGAACGGTTTTTCCTGAACAAGCATTATCTGGCACGGCTGTTCAAGGAACAGTACGGCATCTCGGTCAACGGATACCTGACCCAGGTGCGCATCACCCGGGCCAAGCAGATGCTGCGCTTTACCGATCAGTCCATTGCCGCCATCGGCGTCCAGTGCGGGATGGAGGACGCCAATTATTTCTCCCGCATCTTCAAAAAGGTGGAGGGGGTCACTCCGCGGCAGTACCGCGGTATGTGGTGATCCCGGATACAACCAATACAAAACCAAAGGCTGCTGCCGCTTTCCATGAGGAAGGCGGCAGCGGCCTTGGTTTTTGTTAGGAGAAAAAAGGAAGATCCCCGCTTTTGGAACAGCAGAGTTTCCGCGATCTATCCCGGCTTGAACAGAAAAATGTATCTGTTTTTCATTTGACTGAAAAAACGAAACAAGAAAATGCAAATAATATTGATAAATCGACAAAAATAAAACTGTTGCAAGAATGTCGGGAATCTTTTATACTGAAAGTGGAAAAAGATTTCAATTTTGCCCGAAGATTCTTCGGATTTTACCGGAAAGGAGGCGCCCTATGACACTACCGCAGGACGAAAACTTCTGGCAGCTGCTGCGCTCCAAACAGGACAGTCTGACCAAGTCCGGACGCATCATTGCCGAGTACCTGACCCAGAATGCCCAGCAGGCGCAGTACTGGTCCATCTCGGTGCTGGCCGGCCAGTGCGGCGTTGCCGAGGCCACCATCTCCCGCTTCTGCCGTGCCCTGGGGTTTGACAGTTACAACGAAATGCGCATTGCCCTGGCACGGGCCAATGCCTCGGTGGACCAGCCGGTAGGGGAGGAGCTGGCCCCCGGCGTCAACACCGCTACCCTTTGCCGACACGCCGGGGCCCTTGCTGTCAAGGCCATCAACGATGCGGCGTCTGCCAGTGATCCGGAAGCAGTCGACCGTGCGGCGGCACTGCTGCAGCGGGCCAAACAGGTGTTTTGCTTCGGCCAGGGCAGCAGCCAACTGCTGGCCGACAATATCTGGGCCAGATTTTCGACTTTGTCCACCAAGTTTCATACAGCGGGGGACAATCATATGCAGGCCATCACAGCCAGCCTTATGGCACCGGAGGACGTCATCCTCTTTGTCTCTTACTCCGGCGCCACCCGGGATATGATGGAGACGCTGCGCCTGGCCAAGGCAAACGGTGCGTCGGTGATTCTGCTCACCCACAGCCCCAACGTGCCGGGGGCGGCCCTGGCTGACGTGGTGCTGTCCTGCGGTGCGGCCCAGAGCCCGCTGGACGGGGGCAGCCTGCCCGCCAAAATTGCCATGCTTTTTGCGGCCGAGATCCTGGTCCTGCGCTATACGGTGGATAACCAGGAACTGGCCTCCATCGCCCAGGTGCGCACCAAGCGGGCCCTGGCTCCCAAACAGCTGTAACCCATCTGCTGCAAACAAAAGACGCCTGCAGCCTTCCTTTACAGGGAAGACTGCGGGCGTCTTTCGCTATGTATTGGGGACGAGGTTACGGAATGCGGATGGCACCGCGCTCGCACCGGTTGCCCCAGGCGTCGATGAGCTTGCCGTCCCGGTAGACCA
>JAHZHS010000272.1 GCA_019420135.1 Oscillospiraceae bacterium
GTAGCTGATGGCAACCGTCTGGGTGCCGCCCTGGGTCTTGACCCAGTTGGCCAGGCCCTGGGTTGCCTGACGGACCACATAGACGTTCATGCGGTTGGTGCCGGCGCCGATGACGCCGCGCAGACCCGCCGTGCCGAACTTGAGGGCCACAGCAAAACGATCCTGAATTGCCGCATCATCCTCCCGGATACTTTCCAGTTCCGGTTTGAGGTCGGCATCATCCAGATCGGCTGCCAGCCATCTCTCATACATTTCTTTATACATATGTAACCACCTTCGCTTTCCAAGTTGCTCTATTTTTAGGCAAAATCACTGTTACAAAATAAATATACCAATCTGGAAAGGCATTGTCAATCAAAACCCCTTCTTTCGAGCAGTTTTTTGGCATACTGCGCTTGTCGGAGCGTCCCGCGGGCGGTATACTGGAAACAGAATCGCACTTTGCGGACGGAAAATCCCCGCAAAACGCCGGGAGGGCTGTACGTGTTTGCCAGGGTCATGAGTTTTGGAGTGAGCGGGATGGAAGGCTATCCCGTAGGCGTGGAGGTGGACACCTCGGGAGGGCTGCCCCAGTTTGCCATTGTGGGTCTGCCCGACTCCGCCGTCAAGGAAAGTTCCGAGCGGGTGCGCAGTGCCGTCAAGAATCTGAAGTATCCCTGGCCTGCCAGCCGCATTACCGTCAATCTCTCCCCCGCCGATGTGCGCAAGACAGGGCCGGTCTATGATCTGCCCATACTGATCGGTATTCTGGCCGCCGAGGGCACGCTTCCCTCCCCCGCCGGGCATCAGGCCTTTGTGGGGGAACTGAGTCTGGACGGCAGCCTGCGCCCGGTGTCGGGCGTACTGCCCATGGCTCTGGCTGCAGCACGGCAGGGCATCCTGGAATTATTCGTGCCGGCGGACAACGCTGCCGAGGCGGCGGCAGTGGAGGGCATCACCGTATACCCTGCCCGCACCGCACGGGAGGTTGCCGCTCACCTGACCGGAGAATGTCCCCTTCTCCCCGCCGGGCACGACACCTACTGTGAAGACCCGACCTGGAATGGTCCCGACTTTGCCGACGTCCGCGGTCAGGAGGAAGCTCGCCGGGCTCTGGAGGTTGCCGCCGCGGGCGGTCACAATATTCTGCTCATCGGGCCGCCGGGCACCGGCAAAAGCATGCTGGCCAAGCGGCTGCCGGGAATCCTGCCGCCGCTGAGCTATCAGGAATCCCTGGAGACTACGGCAGTTTATTCGGTGGCCGGACTGCTGCCCCAGGGCGGCCTGATGCACCAGCGTCCCTTCCGCAGCCCGCACCACACCACAAGCGCCTCGGCCATCTCGGGCGGTGGAAGCGTTCCCCGCCCCGGGGAGGTAAGTCTTGCCCACAACGGCGTACTGTTTCTGGATGAGCTTCCCGAGTTTTCCCGGGAGACACTGGAAGCCTTGCGCCAGCCCCTGGAGGACCGGGTGGTCACCGTCAGCCGGGTCCACGGCAGCGCGGTCTTTCCCTGCCGGTTCATGCTGGCCGCTGCCATGAACCCCTGCAAGTGCGGTTACCTGGGACACCCCACCAGAGCCTGCACCTGTACCCCTTCCATGGTGGAACAGTACCGGCACCGCATTTCCGGGCCGCTGCTCGACCGCATTGACCTGCACATCGGGGTGCAGCCGGTGGAGTACAGCGCCCTCGCCGCCGAGCAGGGCGGAGAATGCAGCGCCAACATCCGCGCCCGCGTCACCGAGGCCCGGGCGGTACAGCGCAAGCGATATGAGGGCACCGGTGTGCTCTGCAATGCCGACCTGCCCGGCAATCTGCTGCGCCGGTACTGCCGGATGGACTCCGGTGCCGAGCGGCTGCTGCGCGGTGCCTTTGAGCGGATGGGATACAGCGCCCGCGCCTA
>JAHZHS010000273.1 GCA_019420135.1 Oscillospiraceae bacterium
CTGCATCTCGGCGATGCAGGCGCGATGCAGCACAATGCCGCCGATGATCTGTACAGGGTAGGGTTTCAGGCCCAGCACACGCCAGTCGGCCTCACGGCAGACGGCAAAGGCCTCGGGCAGCAGATCGTCCAGGGTCTCGCCCTTTTTCAGACGGTCGCGGAATTCATCGGTCTTGGCACGCAGCTCTTCGTCGGAGAGCTGCTGCATCTGGGCGTCCAGGTCCTCGACCTTCTGGGCAATGGGACGGATGCGTTTGAGTTCCTTGTCCGAGAAATTCCCGAACAGCTTTTCAATAAAGGACATAAGCACACACCTGTTTTGTCTGATTTGGATTCCATATCGGCGCAGCTGCGGCAAAAATCCGCCCTGCAAAACGCCGGAAACCGGCGCTGAATACACACTCTAATATAATACACCCGTGCAGGTGATACTGTCAAACCTGCGCGGGTGTAAAAAACGGGAATACGCCGGTATTTCAGGAATGTTTGCCGGCCGCCCGGCGGTTTTGTCTCGTGGTAAGGACCAGGGCCGCAGAAAGCAGCACCACCCAGACGGGCAGACCGCAGATCAGCCGCAGCCCGGAAAACTCGCCGGAAACGGGCCGAAGGAGGTAGCAATAGAGTCCCCATCCCAGACTGTTGACAAACTCGGCGACCAGGTACCAGACCACGGCGGTCCTGAGTCCTGCCCGGGTGCGGTTCTGCCGCTGGACCAGGACCAGAACGCAGTAAACCGCCGTACACAGCACCCAGAACAGCAGCCAGATGTCGGCACCGGACGGCCAGGATGTACCGCGTTCCTGTGCGGCGGCCAGCAGTGCAACCCCCATGGAAAGCCTCCTTTTCTCGCCAATGCGTGTAAAATCCCGGTGGGATATCCACAGTATACCATGAGGAACCGGAGCTGGCAATAAAAAGGCCGGATGGAGCCTGAAACATTCAGACTGCCCATCCGGCAGGACGGCAAAAGTGCAGCTGCCTCAGCCTTTTGCCTCAGACCGCTGTGCCCGAGGGGCGGGAGTCCTTGCCCCGGCGGACAGCAGCACCAGCATGACAAAGATGCAGCCGAAGCCCAGGGCATCCCACAGGGTGAAGGGAGAACCCAGGGCAAAGGTGGAGATGAGGGCGGCGGTGGCAGGTTCGGCAAAGCTGTACAGGCTGCTGCGCTGGGGACCGATGAGCTTGACGCCCTGCATATAGCAGCAGAAGGCCAGCAGGTTGCCCACGCAGACGACGATGGCAATGCCCAGGATACCCACGGGACCGGGCACATAGCCCGCCGCCCAGGGGCGGAAGATCAGGCAGAACAGCGTCCCGCCCATGACGAAGGCCCAGCCCTGGAGCATGGGGGTGGGGTAGATGCTCTGCAGCCGCTTGGGCCACATGGTGTAGATGACCACACAGACGGCGCTGAGCAGCCCGGTGGCCAGTGCTGCCGGGGAGATGACCAGATGGGTCAGGCTGCCGTGGGTGGTGAGGAGAAAGACCCCCAGCATGGCCAGCAGAATGGATGCCAGTTCAACAAGCCGTGGCGTCCGGCGGGCCAGGATGCAGGTGATGGCCAGGGTCATGGCGGGGGAGACGTCCTGTAAAATGGTGGCCATGCCCGCTGTGGACAGGTTGATGGTCATGAAGTAGAGCAGCTGGCAGCAGCTGACGCCGGCCAGGCCGTAGATCACCAGATCCGCCGCATCCCGGAGGGAGCGCCAGGGGGCAATGAGCAGTTTCGGGTTCCGGATGCCGTAGTAAGCGCAGAGGATCAGCCCGGCCAGCAGTAGGCGGATGGGGGTGAGCCAGGTGGCGTTCATGCCCTCATAGGTAAACAGGTACTGCCCCGTACAGCCGGACAACCCCCAGCAGGCAGCGCCCCCAAATG
>JAHZHS010000274.1 GCA_019420135.1 Oscillospiraceae bacterium
AGCGCAGGATGGCCCCCAGTTCCCGGCGGTGGCCGGAACCGTAGTGGCGGCTGAGCAGGGGCTGGATGCCCTGGGAGATGCCGGTGAAGATGGCGATGACCACCAGGGACAGGTTGGCGATGACGCCGTAGGCCGCCACCCCCACGCTGCCGCAGATGGCGAGAAGAATGGCATTGAAGGCGATCATGACTACGCCGGAGGACAGCTCGGTGATGAGGGAGGGCACCCCCGCCGAGCAGATGCCCCCCAGCAGCCGTGCCCGGGGCCGTGACAAACGCAGATGGAAGCGGTTTCGCCTTTGCAGGCGGTAGGAGGACAGGATCCCCATGCTGATGACGGGGGCCACGCCGGTGGCCAGCGCCGCGCCGAAGATGCCCAGCCCCAAGGGGAAGATGAACACGTAGTCCAGTACCACGTTGGACAGACTGCCCACCACCATGGCGGCCATGGCCAGCTGGGGAGCGCCGTCGTTGCGGACGAAACTGAGAAAGAGGTTATTGAACAAAAACATGGGGGAGAACAGCAAAAGGACCTGCAGATAGGTCCGGGTCATTTCAAACACGGTGCCGTCGGCCCCCAGCAGCCGGGCCAGGGTGCCGGGCAGCAGCAGCCCGGCGGCAACAAAGACCGCCGCAAACCCCGCGGCCAGCAATACCGAGGAGGAAAAGGCGCGGTCGGCCTCCTCCGGCTCCCCCTGGTTCCGGCGGATGGAATACTTGGTCCCGCCGCCCATGCCTACCATCAGGCCGCTGCCGTGGATGAAGCTGTACACCGGGATGGCCAGGTTGAGGGCGGCCAGTCCGTCGGCCCCCATGCCCACCGAGATGAAGTAGGTGTCGGCCAGGATATAGCAGGACAGACCGATCATGCCCAGCACATTGAGCGACGCATAGCGTGCGAACTCCCGAAAACAGGACGGTTGTTTCACAGGTCATACCCCTCTCTTTCCTGAACTGTCGTGAAACAGGATTGGCATGCCGCCGCACAAAAAAACGCCTTATCCCTCTCTCTTCTAAAGGCCTGCGAGAGAGGGAAAAGGCGTTTGCCCGGCGGCAATTGATTTCGTTGCCACGATTGTACCAGCCGGGATGAAAACTGTCAACCCCCGTTGGGACGGCAAAAAATTACAGAGAATACAGTTCGGAATATTTTTTGGTTAAATACTCGATGTAATATTTCGGGTCAAAGTCCCCGCCGCACAGGCTGCGGATCAGCCAGGCGGGTTCCTTCATGCAGCCGTACTTCCACAGACGGTTGGTGAGGGCGGTCTTGAGCGGGGTCAGATCCCCCTTGGCCAGCATGGCGTCGAAGTCCATCTCGGAGGAGAGGCTGGCCATGGCCTGGGCGGCGTAGGCGCTGCCCAGAGCGTAGCTGGGGAAGTAGCCGAACTCGCCCCAGGACCAGTGGATGTCCTGCAAAACGCCGTGGGCGTCGTCGGGCACATCCACGCCCAGGTATTCCTTGTACTTGGCGTTCCAGGCGGAGGGCAGCTCGGAGACCGACAGCTCTCCGTGGAAGAGGGCCTTCTCCAGCTCATAGCGGACCATGATGTGCAGGCCGTAGGTCAGCTCGTCGGCCTCGGTGCGGATGAGGCTGGGCTCCACCCGGCTGGCGGCGCGGTAGAATTCCTCCTCGCTCACGCCGGACAGCTGGGCGGGGAAGAGGGTACGCAGCGTCGGCCAGATCAGGTGGACAAAGCCGTGGCTGCGGCCCACCATGTTCTCGAACAGACGACTCTGGCTCTCGTGCAGGCCCATGGTGGAGCCCCCCGCCAGCACCGTGTAGTTGAGGGCAGGGTCGACGCTCAGCTCATACAGGGCATGGCCGCCCTCGT
>JAHZHS010000275.1 GCA_019420135.1 Oscillospiraceae bacterium
TCGATGCCGTGCTTTTTGCAGCAGTCGAATACCCGGTCATAGAAGGCCAGGCCCGCCTCGTTGGGAGTATCCTCCATGCCGGTGGGGAAAATGCGCGTCCAGTTGATGGAGGTGCGGAAGGTCTTGAAGCCCATCTCGGCAAAGAGGGCAATGTCCTCCTCATAGTGATGGTAAAAATCAATGGCATCGTGGCTGGGATAGAATTTGTCCGGCCGGATGGTGGTGGTCACCCACTTGGGCTGGGTGTGGCTGCCGTTGGTGCAGTGGTCGGGCACGCTCTCGCCCTTGCCGTCCACGTTCCAGGCGCCCTCGAACTGATTGGCGGCACAGGCGCCGCCCCACAGGAAATCGTCGCGAAATACGCTCATGGGGATCTGTCTCCTTTGTTTTTGTCCGGAAAATCCGGCTGCCGGGTCATGATACCACGACCCGCGATTTGTTGTACACGCCCTCAGGCGAGTGAGCCAAACCTATAGAAAAAGGGCCGGCGCAGGGGCCGCCCGCGTCTGCCCTTTTCTGCGGAGTGATCTGGTTAAGCAGGATCAGCCCATCATCTTGAGGGCTTCCTCCAGCACTTCCTTTCCCTTCATCATACCGTACAGCCGCATGTCGATGACCGCCACCGGCTTGTCCGGGAAGGCCGTAGTGACCTTGTCCTTCTGATAGCGGACCTGGGGTCCCAGCAGGATGCAGTCGGCATCGGCGCCCTTGGCGTTGAGTTCATTCAGGCTGTAGGCTGCAATCTGGCAGTCCACTCCCATCTCCTTGGCCGCAGCCTGCATCTTGGACACCAGCAGGCTGGTGGACATTCCGGCAGCACAGAACAGAACAATGTTTTTCATAGGGATTTCCTCCTTCAGGCTTTTTCGGCCAATTTGCGGTAAAGGTCAACGATCTCGGCGGCCAGGTCCTTGACAACCATGGCGTCCATCAGATGATCCTGGGCATGCACCATCAGCAGCATGACGGGGATATGCTCACCCCGGATCTCCGCCTGAATCATGTCGGTCTGGGCATTGTGGGCCTCCACCAGGGCGGCATCACACTCCTTGAGCAGTTCGTCCGCCTTGTCCAGGTTGCCTTTTTTGGCCTCCTGGATGGCCTCCATGGCCAGGCTGCGGGCGTTGCCGCCCTCCACCACCAGATTCATTACCATTTCATCATACTGGTCCTGATTGATTTCCATCATAAAGCCTCCCTCAGCGTTTGTCCATCCTGGTGGGGACAAAATCTCCGGTTTCCATGTAAAAGTGCAGCATCCGGCCGCGCAGTTCCCGCAGCTGTTCGGCGTAGGCCGGGTCATTGATGCGGTTGACCAGTTCCTCCGGGTCTTTGGCCAGATCATACAGCTGATCCGACTCGTACAGCCGCATGATGTATTTGAGATTTCCCATGCGGATCATGCAGCCCTTGGTGTGGGCCTCGTCACTCTCATGCTGGGTAGAGATGCGGGGCCAGTAGGGCGACTGGGGGCCGTGCTCCGGTTCCATGGCCTGCACTTCCCCGTGAATCCGTCCACCCTCGCAGAAGACTGCATCCCGGTGGGCTTCGCCGGTGGCGATGGTGTGGCACAGCGACTGGCCGAACTGGATGTAGTCCGGCTGTACGCCGGTCATCTCCCACACCGTGGCGGGCAGGTCGTTGAGCTGGACCAGGGCATCGTTTTTCCCCGGCTTGACAGGCATGCCTGCTGCCGGCTTGACAAGAAGCGGCACATTGGTCAGAGGATCCTCAAAGCTGTTCTGGCATTTTTCGGTGATACCGTAGTCCCCGGTCAGGTCCCCGTGGTCGCTGAACACAAAGACGCTGGTGTCATCGTAGATGCCGGTCTGT
>JAHZHS010000276.1:0-1328 GCA_019420135.1 Oscillospiraceae bacterium
CGACCTGAAGGGCTTTGATGTGGTCATCGACGCCTTCGGTGCCTGGACCGAGGACACGCTGCCTCAGCACAGCACTTCCCTCAAGCACCTGTGTGACATCCTCAGCGGTACGGACACCCGCCTGCTGGTGGTGGGCGGCGCCGGCAGCCTGTATGTCAATGCCGAGCATACCGCTCAGGTCATGGATGGCCCGGATTTCCCGGATGTGTTCAAGCCCCTGGCTTCCAACATGGGTAAGGCGCTGGCTGAGCTGCGGCAGCGCAAGGATGTCCGGTGGACCTATATCAGCCCTGCCGGGGATTTCCAGGCAGAGGGTGAGCGGACCGGAAACTACCTGCTGGGCGGTGAGGAACTCACCTTGAACAGCCGTGGCGAGAGCATCATCAGCTACGCCGACTACGCCATCGCTATGGTGGACGAGGCTGTGAAGGGCCACCACGATCAGCAGCGCATCTCTGTGGTTCGGGCCTGAACCGCGGCACATCGCAAAACACAATCTATACCCCAAAGGAGATTATCGCAATGAAAAAGTTTGTTTCCAGCGCCCTTGCGCTGACCCTGATCGCTTCCGTCCTGGCCGGATGCTCCAGCAACACTACTTCCACCTCTGACCCCGGTTCTGCTCCCGAAAGCAGCACGCCCAGCAGCCAGGTGGAAAGCAGAACAGACTAACACCGAAAAGGCCCTGGCCCTGATCGGCACCTTCGCTTCCGGCGATACGGAGACTGCCCGTGAGCTGCTGGACGAGAACTACATCCAGCACAATCTGGCCTATGGCACCGGCGAGGATGCCTTTATCGGCTCCGTGGAATACCTGGCGTCTGCCGATGTAAAGACCACCGTGGAAAACATCCGTTCCTTTGAGGACGGGGACTATGTGTTCCTCCAGACCGTCTATAACTTCGCCGGTGCTGGTGAGCAGGTGGCCTTTGACATCTTCCGCTTTGATGAAGATGGCGAGATTGCCGAGCATTGGGACAACCTGGCCGCCCTTGCTGCGGAGCCGAACCCCTCCGGCCACACCCAGATTGACGGCACGATGGAAGTGACCGATCTGGACAAGACCGAGGAAAACCGGGAACTGGTGAAAACTTCCTCTACGATGTGATGCAGGGCAACAATCCCGACAAGACCACTGATTACTTTGACGGTGACACCTACATCCAGCACAACACCGCGATTGCCGATGGCGTTTCCGGCCTGAATGCCGCACTTACGGCTTTGGCTGAGCAGGGCATCCAGATGATCTATGATGAAACCCATATGATTCTGGCACAGGGCAACTTCGTTCTGGCGGTCAGTGAGGGAACCTATGGCGGCGCTCCCAC
>JAHZHS010000276.1:1422-1787 GCA_019420135.1 Oscillospiraceae bacterium
TTGGGACGTCATGGAGACGATTGCCGACCAGTCTACTTGGCAAAACGACAACGGCAAGTTCTGATTGAGCATTGTTACCAACAGGTAACTATACCACAATATTGTGCGTACTTTACGCAGCTAAAGAACGCTGTTACAATCAAATCAGAAACAGAAAGCAAACGCTTTCTCAATAACAACAGCAACAGTTTGGAGGTTATCTATTATGAACGAAGTCGTGAAATTCCTGAACGAAAACCCTGTGCAGTACCTCGCCACCGTGGGCCGGGACGGCAAGGCCAAGTGCCGCCCCTTCATGTTCGCCGGTGAAAAAGACGGCAAGCTGTGGTTCGGCACCAACAACCAGAAAGATGTCTACAAGGATA
>JAHZHS010000277.1 GCA_019420135.1 Oscillospiraceae bacterium
ATTCATCGCCATCCGGCTCCTAGTAGGCTTTGTTTTGTGCAGCCTTGTGAACCCAGCTTTGAATTCCAATCACAGCGCGGACAGCGCTTGCCCGAACACTGCGGGGCAGATCGTAGGCAAGAGTATCCGCCACGACAGAACCTTTTTCTGTGATCACAAATCCTTTGTCGGTGGATTCAATCAGCTGCTGATCTTCCAATTCATCCAGTGCGTTGACAAACTCAAAATAGTTGACGAGCTGTTCCTGCAAAAGCGCGCCCTGCATGGCCTCGCGGGTAAGCGGAGCGGCGGTTTTGACAAGATAGCACAGCAGAATCCGAATCTCGGTGTCGCTGGTGAGGCCGCCGGGCTTTACACCCGCGGTAAAGACTTCTGCCATTGCCATCACTTCCCGCAAAATTTGTTCTTATCATTTATTATACAAAATCACGCCAAAAGTTACAAGGTCAAAACACGGTCTCGATCTGCTTGCGGCTCTGGGGCGTGGAGTAGGTCCAGTGTTTGAGGCGGCCCTTCGTTACAAAATAGTGCGGTTCAAACCGAAGAGACTGACCAAGATTTTTGTTGACCACGACCAGTTTGATTTTCATCTTATCAGGAAGAATGCTCTTGATGTAGACGCTGACTGACTGTCCGGGGCGCAGCGCTGCGTCGGGCTCTGCCAGTCCGGCAAGATTCGGGGCAATTTCGATAAATACGCCGTAGTCCTCCACACTGCGTACGATGCCGACAACCGTTTCACCAGCGGCAAAGCAGGCGGCGTTTTCGCTCCAGGTACCCAGCAATTCACGCAGGGTCAGCACAATGCGATCCTGCGCATCTCTAGCCTTGATGGCACATAGCAGCTGCTGGCCCACAGAAACGCGGTCGGCGGGGGAGGAGATGCGCGATACCGACAGACAGTCAATGGGAAGCAGAGCTGAAATGCCGCAGCCCACGTCGCAGAAGGCACCGAAGTTTTCGATGTGAGTAACGGTGCAGGGAATTACGCTGCCGGATTCCAGCGTATCCAGATACTGTGTGCGGCAGGCGCGTTGCGCCGCGGCACGGGAAAGCAGATAGACAAATTCTCCATTTTCATCCTGACAAAAATCGGTGATGACAAAACAGGTGGGGCGGCCTACGCGGGTCAGCACAGCGATATCCTTGAGTACCTCCCCATGGGAGGTATCGAGGCATTCCTCGTATGGCATATAGGCTTTATGGCCACACAACTCGAATCGCAGGCGACGGTTGGTATCATAGGCAAGGGCTGTGCTTTGCAGCACTTCTCCTGTGGTGATGCAGCGCTCCAGCTCGTCACGGCGCAGGTGATTGGCGTTTCGGCAAAGGCCTTCGGCACGATATTCCAACATTTCACATTTCCTCTTTTCTTATGGTTTCGCAGATGCGGTGTTTTACTCTATGCGGAGGGAACGGGGGATAGTTGCAAAAACGGCAAGGTGGTATATACTATTGCTGGGCCGTCATGCGGCAGGAAAGGCGGGATCGTCATGGATGTACAGGTTGGCGATGGGAGCCAGACAAAAAAGCAGCACCCTTGCGGTGCAAACCGGTTCGATGTGCTGCGCGTGGGTATGGATTTCAAAATCCGATGCCAGGGCTGCGGCAGAGAAATCATGCTGCCCCGGGTCAAAATCGAAAAGAATATCAAGAAAGTGCTGCGGGGGCAAGAGTGATCTTTTTGCCCGCGGCGGAAGGATCACTATGTTTGAAGAACTGCATGAGATCGAGCGCCACTACGAGGAACTTGCCCATCGGATGTCTCTGCCGGACGCCGCA
>JAHZHS010000278.1 GCA_019420135.1 Oscillospiraceae bacterium
GAAATTCCAGCTTGGGAAACGAATGGTATAAGGCGGAAGGTAGGGTGACAGGTTGGGCCAGGGGGCAAAAAATCATCGGACTGCACGTTTGGCGCATTATAGACTTTTTCCTTAAACATAACCGGGGCTTCCCATGCGGAAAGCCCCGGTTATGTTTATTGTTCGACCTCATACGGCCAGGTGGTAATCCCGCCGAATTCGTAAATATTGGTATATCCTAACCCGGCCAGCGTCTTGGCGGCGGTTTTGCTGCGGTTTCCGCTGCGGCAGTATACCAGAACTGTCGTGTCCTTGTCCGGGATGACCTCGGCGGCGGATTCCTCGGTGATGGTCCCCACCGGCAGCAGCACTGCATCGGGAATGTGCCCGCTGTCGTATTCCTCCTGCTCCCGCACATCCAGGATCAGTACATCCTGGGTGTCCATCATCTCCTTGGCTTCCTCCTGGCTGATGTGTGTATAGCCGCTTTCTTCGGAAGTTCCGGCTGTGCCGCACCCGGTCAACAGGGCAACAAGGACAAAAAACAAAGAGACAAGTCGTTTCATCGGCAAACCTCCTGTGCAAGGTTTTCGGCAAAGGCCCGGTGGCCCTGCCCGGTAAAATGTACGCCGTCATAGGCGAGCGTTACATGCCAGTTCCCCGCGTCGGCAAACCGGACGCCCAGCTGCCCGGCCAACTCCCGGTAATATTTGGCAAGCAGATGGGAAGATTCTATCAGCGATGAGTCGGTCACCCATTCTCCTGGAGCCATAGGCGGTGGGGCAATCAGCAGGATGTGCTCCGGTGCCAGTGGCAGACTTTGCAGAAAGCGCTTCATCCGGTCCGAGGTCTTTTCTGGCGTGCAGCCCTGCAGCAGATCATTGGTGCCCAGCATGACGATCACAAGATCGGCATCCGCCGGTAAAGTGACCAGCCGCAGCGGAATACACCGGCCATTTTCCCCCAGATTGACAACCTCCCAGCCGGTCTTTTGGGCCAGCAGGTCCACCCAGCGGCTGTCCGCCGGATACCGCCCGCCCAGCCAGGAACGTGGGTCGTATCCGTAGGTGTTGGAATCCCCGAAACAAACTACCTTCATGGCGGCGCTCCTTTCCTGTTGGGCCTATTATATCAGGTCCAGCGGACTTCCTCAATCGGAAGTCTGCACAGCACAAACGGCAGGGCCCCGGAGAGCGTCGCTCTCCGGGGCCCTGCCGTTTTACAGGCTCATCTCCTGGTGCTTTTTCCTGGGCTTCTGCCCCTGTTCAGCTTCGGGGGCTTTGTACGTCCCCTTGGTTGTGTCGATCACCGCCTGCAGCAGCTCCAGCTTCTGCTTGATGGGGCAGTCCAGTTTGTTGATGGAACTGATGACAAAATCGGCGTGGACGTCCGCGACCCGCCGGGCCAGTTCCTGCCTGCCTTCCTCGGTCTTGGGATAATGTACAATTACCTTGATGGGTGCGCTGGTTCTCATCTGGTCCACCTCCCGTTTTTCGTCATCTGGTGCATTCTATGGTGCAGTGCCTGTCTCATATGCGCCACGGCTCGGTTCCGGTTCGCTATGCTGTTACCTCCCTTTCTGTTGGCGGGATGTGTCAAACTGTCTGCGCAGTTCGGGCGGAATGCGCTCTAACTTGCGCAGCAGATTGGCGTAGTCGGCTTCCAGTCGGTATTCGTTCATTTTCTGTTTCCTCTGTGTTTCTTTGCTCTGGTCCAGTTCCTGTTTCAGCCGTTCCTTTTCGGCGGACAGGCCCCGAATGGCCTTTTCGTACTTCTTGG
>JAHZHS010000279.1 GCA_019420135.1 Oscillospiraceae bacterium
GTCCTCCTGTACACCGGGGATTGCCTGGATATAGAAAATGACGCCGGGGTTGAGGTGCTCCCGCAGGGTGTCGATCATCCGCTCGTAGTAAGCCAGCAGCTTTTCCTCGTTGTTGGGCTGCACCATGGTGTTTGTACCGAACAGCAGGTACACATAATCAGGCTGGCTGGCCACAATCGTCTCGATGGGGGTCTCGGTGGCACCGGTCACCGCATTGGTGACAGTGCCGTTATTGACAATGACATCGGGGCCGATGTTTTTATAGGCGGCATAGTGGGCATTCTGGTAGCCGGTGGCATAAATGCCCAGACCGGATGTCAGGCTGTCACCCACAAAGGTGACGGTGTTGAAATAGTCGTCCGTCACCGTGCCCAGCATGGGCAGGGCCACCATGCGGTGGTCGGTGTTCTGGTAATCCTGATTCAGGGTTGCCTCCACCTTTTCCGATTTATCCCAGGAGGCGGTGTCCACCGCGGGCAGCAGGCGCTGCGGGGCATAGCCCGCCGTCTCTGCCGTTGCCTGGGCCGCCGGAGTCGGGGTCGGTGCAGGGTTGGGAGTGGTGACGGCTTCCGCCTGGGCCTCCTCCGGCGTGGACTGCACCGCCACGGCAGGCGCGCCCTCCCCTTTCCAGAACCAGAACGCCCCCGCCACGGCGGAAAGAATCAGCAAAAGAGCAAAGATCACCAACACCCAGCGCTTGCGGCTGCGGCGGGACTTGACTTCCCTGCGATAGGTGTAAAAATCAGATGCCATGACAAAATCTCCCAAACAAAATGCCGGGCCGGACGGGCCGGATATTCCGGCTTTGCAAAACTCTCCCGGCCCACTCTTCCTATAATAAGGTAATATGCGTACATTATACCCCCTCATGCCGCCGCCGTGCAATAGAAGGGCAGGATTTTCCCATACTTTTACAAAAGAAGTCACCGGATGAACGCCGCACCCAGCAAACAGAGCAAAATTGTAAATATTTTGTGTCATCCCTTGCATTTTGAAATCAGAGTGCTACAATATTAGCAGTCGAGCAGATAGAGTGCTAAAATGTGAAATTCAGACAGCATTCCAATCTTATTTTGGCAGCTTTATCCGTCCCGGCCGCAGGAATCCGTACCCAGTGCCAACAGAGTTGGCAGTCCGGTGCAGTTTCTGCCAGGGTATCACATCGTGTCCACACCAAAGGAGGTCTGCGATATGAACATGAACCAATTCACCCAGAAAACCATCGAGGCTCTGCAGAGTGCGCAGCGCCTTGCCGTTGAATATTCCAACCAGGCCGTTGAACAGGAGCACATTCTGGCCGCACTTGCCCAGCAGTCCGACGGGCTGATCCCCCAGATGCTGACCAAGATGAACGTCGATCCCGGCGCTTTCTCCGCCGCCGCGGTGGAGAAGGTCTCCGCCCTGCCCCGTGTGACGGGTTCCGGCCGTGATCCCGACAAGGTCTACATCTCGGGCGACCTGGACCGCGCCCTGAACGCCGCTGAGGATCAGGCCAAGCAGATGAAGGATGAATACATCAGCGTGGAGCATGTATTCCTCGGCATCCTGCAGCGCCCCGGCAAGGCGGCCGGTGAGCTGCTGCGCCAGTTCGGCATCACCCAGGAAAAATTCATGCAGCAGCTGTCCGCCGTCCGGGGCAACCAGCGCGTCACCAGCGACAACCCCGAGGAAACCTACAATGCCCTCGAAAAGTACGGCACCGATCTGGTCACCGCTGCCAAGCAGAACAAGCTGGATCCGGTCATCGGCC
>JAHZHS010000028.1:0-14585 GCA_019420135.1 Oscillospiraceae bacterium
AAACGATTGGGAGGAAATTCTTATGAAGAAAATTCTTTTGGGAGTGCTGGCAGTTGGAATCATTCTGACCATCGGAGCGGCGACGGCATTTGCCGCAGGCGTGCATGGCGGTCATGGAGTCAATGCGGGATTCTGCCGGAACGGCGGTGCGTGTTCCGGGTATACGGATGCGGATGGCGACGGCATCTGCGATACCTGCGACCTTGACCATGGGATCTGCCGGAATAATGGCAGCTGCAGCAATTATGTGGATGCCGATGGCGACGGAATCTGCGACAATCACGATGCACATTGCGGGAATGCTGCTGCGGCATGGTCGGGGACCGGCCATCATGGCAGTTGCCAGGGAGGATGCAGGGGATCGTTATGCGGAGTGAACAGGAGATAAACAGAGCGATAGAACGGTATGCGGATACAGTTCGGCGGCTTTGCATGATTCACCTCAAAAATTATGCAGACACGGAGGACATTTTTCAGACTGTGTTTTTGAAATATGCCCTCAGTTCTGTTGCGTTTGAAAATGAGGAACATGAAAAAGCCTGGATGATCCGCGTGACGATCAATGCCTGCAAGGATCTGCTCAAGAGTTTTTTCCGCAGCAGGGTGACATCGCTGGACACGCTGATGGATCAGGCAATCCCTGATGGACAGGAACACCGGGAGGTCCTGCAGGCGGTTTTGTCCCTTCCGCAGAAATATCGGGATGTTATCTACCTGCATTACTATGAAGGGTATTCTGCGCCGGAAATCGGAAGCATCCTGGGGAAAAACGTCAATACCATCTATACGCTTCTGGCCCGTTCAAGACAGATGCTCCGGGAAAAGCTGGGAGGTGAAGCCGATGCATGACAGGATCACACAGGCGTTTGATCAGGTGCACGCCGAGGAATCTCTCAAGGACAGCACCCGTGCCTATCTCTTAACCAGGCTAAAACGCCGGGAACCGGCAAAACGGTTCCGCTGCCTGCGCCTTGTCCCGGTGGCCGCCTGCCTTGTGCTGGCTGTCCTGGCGGGAAGGTGGCTGTATTTTACTCCGACGGTGGAGATCAGCATCGACATCAATCCCTCCATCGAGCTGGAGGTCAACCGGTTTGACCGGGTGATTTCGGCCACAGGATATAACTCCGACGGCCAGGAACTGCTGGAAACACTGCATATTGAAAATCTGAATTATAATGAGGCAGTGGCACAGATTCTCAACAGCGATACGGTCACGGAGCTGCTTTCCGGGGATGCGGTCATGACCATCGGGGTCATTGGTCCGGACGGGGAACAGACCACCCAGGTGCTTTCGGATATGGAACAGTGCGCCTCGCACTCGGAGAATATGCACTGCTATCATGCCGATGAAGAAACGTCCCAGGATGCCCACGACATAGGGCTTTCCTGCGGTAAATACCGGGCGTATTTGCAGCTAAAGGCACTGGATCCGACGGTCACCCCGGAGGAGGTGGCCCAGATGACCATGCAGGAAATCTGGGAAGAGGTTGCTGCCCTGAGCGGTGCCACCGATGAGACGGCGGTAATCCAGGACTACCTGAGCGGTAGACAGCATGGGGACGAATCGGGCCACCGTGAATCAGAGCATGGCGGCAACGGCAATCACCATGGCTGGGAAGACGATTGACCGGAAGATCAAAAATATTTTTTCAAGAAGATCCCCGTAAAAATAGCGGCAGATTTCAGGCAACTGGAGGTCTGCCGCTTTTTGCGTGGAAACAAAGGGAAAAACAGCAACTATTCTGCGCAGATACGGCCAAAACCCGTTTGTTTGCATATGACGTCGGAACATGGTAAGATAATAACCGCATATACGGAAAAGCGGGTCTTCATCCCGGAAAAGAGGCAAAAGAAATGGCCTGGTTCCCGATCATGATAGATCTGGGCGGACAGCCCTGTCTGGTGGCAGGCGGCGGTGCCACGGCACTGCGAAAAGCAAAAGTTCTCCTGCAGGCAGGAGCCCGGGTAACGGTGGTCTCCCTTGAATTCGCCGCCGGATTTGATTCACTGGCGGTGCATACTGTCAGACGTGCGGTCCAGGCGGAGGACGTCCGGGGCATGACCTTGGTTGCGGATGCCACCGGAGATGTCTCCGCCGCAGAAATGCTGCGGCGGGCCTGCCGCAGCGCCGGGATCCCGTTCAACTGTGCAGCACATGCACAGGAGGGGGATGTGGCATTTCCCGCTGTTTTGCGCCGGGGGGATCTGGTGGCGGGCGTCTCCACTTCGGGCGGCAGCCCCGCTGCGGCGGCCTGGGTTCGTGACCACCTGGATCGGTGCATCCCGGAACAGTTTGACGAGATCCTCAGCCAGATGGAAACACTGCGCAGTCAGGCAAAAAGTGAGTGGCCGAGGCAGGAGCTGCGCGCCCGCTTTTTGCATGAATGCCTGGAAAGGGCATTGCAACAGGGGAGCTCTCTCTCCCGAGAGGAAATCGACGAAATAAGGAGAACTATATCATGACGCAGACAGGGCAGGGCGAGGTTTATCTGGTAGGAGCGGGCTGCGGCCCCTCCGACCTCATCACGCTGCGGGGACTGCGGGTGCTGGCAGCGGCGGATGCCGTTGTCTATGATGCACTAATGGATCCCGACCTTTTGCAGATGGCCCGTGAGGATGCGGAAAAAATTCCGGCAGGCAAGCGCAGCGGACATCACAGTATGCCGCAAGGGGAGATCAATGCACTGTTGATTGAGCTCGCCCGGCAGGGCAAGACGGTCTGCCGCCTGAAGGGCGGCGACCCCTTCGTCTTTGGCCGGGGCGGTGAGGAGGCCGAGGCGCTCCGGGCCGCCGGTATTTTCTGTGAGGAAATCCCGGGAATCACCTCGGCAGTGGCGATCCCGGCAGCCGCGGGAATCCCGGTTACGCATCGGGGGGCCAGCCGCAGTTTTCATGTAATCACCGCCCATACAGCGGGAACGGCCGACGGTCTGCCCGAGAATCTGGAACAGCTGGCGGGACTGGAAGGCACCCTGGTGTTCCTGATGGGATTGAAAAATCTCCCGGCCATTGTCCGTCGCCTTCTGAAGGCGGGAATGCCGCCCGAGACACCAGCGGCCGTCTGCGGTGTACAGGCAGTGCGCGGTACCCTGGAAAATATTGCGCAGAAAGCGGAAAAGATGCAGCCCCCGGCGGTCATCGTGATTGGCGGAAGCGCCGGCCTGGATCTGTGGCAGGACAGAGGCGCACTCCACGGTATCACGGTAGGACTGACCGGCACGGCAGAGTTTCGTGCCAGGGTACGGCAGGCATTTGCCGGGCAGGGAGCGGATACTGTGGATGTACAGCGCAGCCTCATCACGCCCTGCTGCACCGGGGAGCAGCTGGATCAGGTGCTGAATTCCATGCCGGGCTGGATCGTGTTTACCAGCCCCAATGGCGTGGAGACGTTCTTTTCGCTTCTGCGGCGGAGAACATTTGATCTGCGCAGATTTGCCGGAACGAAATTTGCCGTGGTGGGACCGCGTACTGCCGAGTCGCTGGAAAGCCACGGCATCCGTCCGGACCTCATCCCGGAAAAGCATGACACGGCTTCCCTGGCAAAGGAGCTTGCCCGTGCCTGCCGGACAAGCAGTGTCCTGCTTGCCTCGGCACAGAATTGCAGCCCGGCGCCCCGTTTGGCCTTGGAGAAAGCGGGCATTGCATGCAGGACCCTCACTCTGTACACGACCGAAACCCTTCCGCCGCAGCCGCTGGACGTGGATTATCTTGTGTTCGGCAGTGCGGGCGGTGTGCATGCCTATTTCGGGGCAGGCGGAAGGCCGCCGCTCAAGGCCGCCGTCTGCATTGGGGCCGTCACCGCGGCGGAAGCTTCCCGCTATGCCCGCACACTCACTGCGCAGGATACGCTGGCGCCGTCGCTGGTGCAGGCGGTTCTGGCCGACCGAACCGAAACTGTATAAACAAAGGAGACAAATTGTGAAGATTCGCAGCATCTGCCTCGCCCTGGCCCTTGCGGCCGCCCTGACAGCCTGTACCGCCGGCCCGGTATCCTCCGCTCAGCCGGAGGCCACGCCCGAGACGCCTGCCACAGTGGAGACCGCCGCTCCGGATACGGCGCAGACCCTGACCTTTACCGATGACCTGGGGCGAACGGTGACGGCGCCCTGCCAGCCGAAAAAGGTGGCAGCCCTCATCGGGAGTTTTGCCCATGTCTGGACGCTGGCAGGAGGCAATCTTGTGGCCACGGCGAACGATGCATGGACCCAGTTTGATCTGGGACTGTCGGAGGATGTGGTCAACCTGGGCACCACCACCGAACTCAGCCTGGAAAAATTGTTTGCAGCGGAGCCGGATTTTGTCATTGCCAGCACCAACACTCAGCTGGATCTGGACTGGATGGAGACGCTGGAGTCGGCAGGAATTCCCACGGCCTATTTTGATGTCAATACCTTTGAAGATTATCTCCGGATGCTCAAAGTCTGTACCGATCTGACCGGCCGGGAGGATCTGTATCAGAAAAACGGCCTGGACGTCCAGGCACAGATCGATGCGGCAGTGGCCCGTGCCGACGGCAGTGCGCCCACAGTGGTGTATCTGCGGGCCACAGCAGTCAGTGTCAAGGTCAAGGGGAGCGAGGGCAACGTCCTGGGGGAGATGCTCAGTGATCTGGGATGTGTCAACATTGCGGATCAGGACGGCAGCCTGCTGGAGGAGCTCAGCCTGGAGCGCATTGTGCAGGCGGATCCGGATTACATTTTCGTGGTGGAGCAGGGCAGCGATGCCGAGGCCATCCGGCAGAACCTGGATACCCTTCTCATGGAGAATCCTGCATGGAGCGGTCTGACCGCCGTGCAGGAAGGCCGTCTCTACTATATGGATCAGAAGCTCTACAACCTCAAACCCAATGATCGGTGGGGAGAAGCTTATGAACAACTCGCAGACATCCTATACCCGGCCTGACGCCCGGATTTTTGTGCTGGCCGGAATTCTCTGCCTTGTGGCGGCGATCCTCAGCGTCTGTCTGGGCGCTGCGGGCCTGACTATACCGGAACTGTGGCAGGCCATCTGCTCTGGACCGGGAGCCGGGGCAGCTTCCCGGATTTTGTGGTATGTCCGCCTGCCCCGCACGGCGGCGTGCCTGCTGGCCGGGGCAGGGCTGGCGGTCTCCGGCGCGATCATCCAGGCGGTTCTGGCCAATCCGCTGGCATCCCCCAGCATCATCGGCGTCAATGCGGGAGCGGGCCTTGCCGTCTCGATCTGCTGTGCGGCAGGCGGGGCCGCAGCCGGGTGGGCGGTGGCCGGGATGTCCTTCTGCGGCGGTATGGCGGCTGTCATGGTGGTTGTGCTGGTGGCAAGGCGAACAGGCGCCTCCCGCATGACGGTGGTACTGGGCGGCGTTGCGGTCAGCACCTTTCTCAATGCCGCCACCGAGGCCATCGCAACTCTTTTCCCGGATGCAGCGCTGGGCAGCGCGGACTTCCGGGTGGGAGGGTTTTCCTCGGTGTCCCTCAACCGGCTTCTGCCTGCGGCCATTCTGATTCTGGCGGCACTGGCGGCGGCTTTCACGCTGTGTAACGAACTGGATGTGCTGGCCCTTGGGGAGGACACAGCCCGCGGACTGGGAATGCGGGTATCGGCCACAAGAACGCTGCTTCTCGCCGTAGCGGCACTGCTGGCCGGCGCGACGGTCAGCTTTGCCGGGGTACTGGGCTTTGTGGGATTGATTGTCCCGCACATCGCCCGGAAATTTGTGGGCGGCGAGAGCCGTGTCCTTCTGCCCATGTGCGCCCTCTGCGGTGCGGGACTGGTGACGCTCTGCGATCTTGCGGCCCGGCTGTTGTTTGCTCCCTATGAGCTTCCAGTAGGAATTCTTTTGTCCTTTGTGGGCGGACCGTTCTTTATTGTGCTGCTTGCCAGGAGAGGAGGCGGCCGTCATGCTTGAGACGAAGGACCTGTGTGCGGGATACGGCGGAACGGAAGTCCTGCACAATGTCACGGCAGAGTTCAAGCCCGGCCGGGTGACCGGCATCATCGGCCCCAATGGCTGCGGCAAGAGTACGCTGCTGAAAACATTGGCCGGGCTGCATAAGCCCACAGCAGGGCAGGTTCTTCTGGATGGTGTTTCGGTACCGGATCTTCCGCCGCATCTGTCGGCGCAGAAAATCGCCTATCTGCCCCAGAGCCGCAACGTGCCGGAGATCACCGCGCTACGGATGGTACTGCATGGACGTTTTGCCTATCTGTCCTATCCCCGCCGGTATCGTCCGCAGGATTACGATGCTGCCCGCCGGGCGCTGGAATGGATCGGGGCAGGGGAGCTGGCGGATAAAAACGTCTCAGCACTTTCCGGCGGCCAGCGGCAGAAGGTTTATATTGCCATGGCTCTGGCCCAGGATACCGATACGGTGCTGATGGATGAGCCAACCACCTATCTGGATATCCGTAACCAGATGGAAGTCATGGAACTGGCCCGGCGTCTGGCCGGGCTGGGCAAGGCGGTGGTCATGGTGGTCCATGACCTCAGTGCCGTGCTGCGCAATGCCGACGATGTCCTTCTTTTGCATAAGGGCCGGGTCCTGGCCGCAGGATCGCCGGAGGAAATCTATGACTCCGGCAAACTGCAGACGGCCTTCGGTGTAACGGTGCATGCGATGGACACGCCGCAGGGGAGGCAGTATTACTGTACACCGCTCTGAAACCGGCAGCATTCCAGAATCACTGTGAAAGCAACACTCCCGGATGGCGTCCGCCGTTCGGGAGTGTTTTCTGCAAAAAAGCGTGAGGTTTCCCGTCGTTGCTGCACAGCTGGGGCAATGAAAAAACTTATTTTATGGTATTTTTTTGCCGGAAAACTTAATTTTCTGAGGATACGGGATTCTTTTTTGGGGCAAAAGTTATTTTGAAACTAGAAAAAATAGCGAAAATGCTTGTAACTTTTTGGCTTTTCGTTTATACTTTAATGTATGTCTGTTGCTGTGTGTTTTTTTAGAGGGGAATGCACAGGAGGCATACAATAAGGATATGCAACACGGAAAGAATAGGGGGAAGCATCATGTCTGAATATCGCAACATGACAAAAGAACAGCTCCTGGCCGAAAAGGCCACCCTGGAGAAGTCCTACGCCGACTTCAAGGCCATGGGCCTCAAGCTCAACATGGCCCGCGGCAAGCCCGGCCCGCACCAGATGGACCTGGCCATGGATCTGCTCAAGATGGAAGACTATACCGCCAGTGACGGCACCGATGCGCGCAATTACGGCAACCTGGAAGGCCTTGAGGAGGCCCGTGCCCTGTTTGGCGACATCATGGGCGTCAAGCCGGAGAACGTCTTTGTGGGCGGCAACTCCAGCCTGCAGCTGATGTATCTGCTGGTCAGCATCGGCTGGACCTTCGGCTTCCAGGATTCTCCCTGCCCCTGGTCCCAGGTGGAAAAGCCCAAGTTCCTCTGCCCGGTGCCCGGCTATGACCGTCACTTCCGCATCACCGAGGAATTCGGCATTGAGATGATCAATATTCCCATGTCTCCCGAAGGCCCCGATATGGATATGATCGAGAAGCTGGTGGCCGAGGATGCCTCCATCAAGGGCATTTGGTGTGTGCCGCAGTACTCCAATCCCGACGGCTATACCTACAGTGACGAGACGGTGCGCCGCTTCGCTTCCATGAAGACGGCTGCCCCCGATTTCAAGATCTTCTGGGATGAGGCATACATTGTCCATCACCTGACCGACGAGATCATCGAGACCCCCGTCCTGCTGGAGGAGAGCCGCAAGTACGGCAATGAGGACCGCGTCTTCATGTTCACCTCCACCAGCAAGATCACCTTCCCGGGCGCCGGTGTGTCCGCTCTGGCCTGCAGCGAAAACTCCATGAAGTATGTCTGCAAGCGGTTCGAGGTCATGATCATCAGCTATGACAAGATGAACCAGCTTCGCCATGTCCGTTTCCTGAAGAACAAGGAGGGCGTCCTGGCCCATATGAAGAAGCATCGCCGCCGTCTGGCTCCCTGCTTCGATGCGGTCAAGACCACCTTTGCCCAGGAACTGACCCCCTGCGGCGATATCGCCCACTGGACCAACCCCAAGGGTGGTTACTTCATCAGGCTGTACGTCATGCCCGGCTGCGCCAAGCGTGTGGCCCAGCTGTGCAAGGACGCCGGCCTTGTGCTGACCGGTGCGGGTTCCGCTTACCCGTACGGCCGCGATCCCGAGGATTCGCACCTGCGCATTGCGCCCACCTATCCCAGCCTGGATGAAGTGGAAAAAGCGTCTGTCCTGCTGACTGTCTGTGTGCGGCTTGCCGTTGTGGAAAAGCTGCTCGCCCAGGCGGAGTAAGCTGGAAATAGAAGTCTTGCCCGCGTGGGCAATATTTGGAGGTACCTATGAGCAGAAAAGGAAAGTCATGGCACTTTATTGTCGTGGCGATTCTGATCGTCGTCTTTGCATGGACGGCCATCGGCGGTGTCAGCTATCAGTATGGTGACATCAAGAACACTTACATCAAGGGTGTTTCGGACATCCGCTTCGGCATTGATATCCGCGGCGGTGTAGATGTTACCTTCGTCCCGGCAGGGGACGTTGACGCCACCGACGTCCAGATGCAGGCGGCACAGACCGTTATCAACGACCGTCTGGTCGGCCTTGGCATCACCGACTATGAAAGCTATGTCGATGCCAACAAAGACCGCATCATCGTCCGCTTCCCCTGGAAGAGCGACGAGTCGGATTTTGACCCGCAGCAGGCCATCGATGAGATCGGTACCACTGCCGAGATGGTGTTCCGCGAGGGCAGCACTGCCGGCGGAGACGTCATCCTGACCGGTGCCCAGGTGGCGTCTGCCTCGCCGGGGTACGATTCCAGCAACGGTTATGTGGTCCCGCTTTCCTTTACCAGCGACGGCGCCTCCGCCTTTGCGGAAGCCACCACCCGCCTGTATCAGGATGGCGGTACCATCAGCATCTGGCTGGATGATGAGAACATCAGCACCGCCACGGTCAACGCTGCCATCACCGACGGCAAGGCCATCATTGAGGGCAACTTCACCGCTGAGCAGGTGGAGACTCTGGCCAACCAGATCAACTCCGGCGCACTGCCCTTTGCTCTGGAGGCGGAGAGCTTCTCCACCATCAGCCCGACCCTGGGCGCCCGCAGCCTGGATGTCATGGTCATGGCCGGCATCATCGCCTTTGTGCTGGTTGCCGTCATGATGATCGTCCGTTACCGTCTGCCCGGCGCGCTGGCAGTCATCTCTCTGCTGGGCCAGGTCACTGCGACACTGGCCGTGGTTTCCGGCTACTTCTCGGTGTTCTCCGGCTCCACCCTGACCCTGCCCGGCATTGCCGGTATCATTCTGGGTGTCGGTATGGGTGTTGACGCCAACGTCATTACTGCCGAGCGTATCCGCGAGGAGCTGGGCAAGGGCAAGACGCTGGACGGTGCCATCTCCAGCGGCTTCCGCATGGGCCTGACGCCTGTCATCGACGGCAACGTCACCATTGTCATTGTTGCGGCCATCCTCATGGGCGCTTTCGGCCCCACCGACGGCTTCTGGGCCAAGGTGTTTACAGCCATCTTCACCTGGTTCGGCGCTTCCACCGCGGGCACTATTTACTCCTTCGGCTTTACGCTGCTGACCGGTGTTATCCTGAACTTTGTGTTCGGCGTCTGGGCAACCCGCGTTATGATCCGCGGCGCCTCCAAGATCAAGGCTCTGCGCAATCCCTGGCTCTATGGCGGCGAGAAGGATCCCGCCAAAGTCTGGAAGACTCCCAAGATCAATTTTGTGGGCAACCGCAAAAAGTACTATACCTTCTCCTGCGTGCTGGTTGCTGTGGTGCTGGTGTTCTCCCTGGTATTCGGTGTCTCCATGGACATTGAATTCAAGGGCGGTTCCATGGTCACCATGGGCTACCAGGGCGAGGCGGACATCAACGCCATCAAGTCTGCGGCGGAGACCACGCTGGGTGTGTCCAACACCACGGTCCAGACCGGCAATGACATTTCGGGTAACCAGACTCTGACCCTTACCATGCCCGGCACCACCACCCTCACCACCGAGGACGTGGATTCTCTGCTGAGCGCACTGAACGAGCAGTTCCCCGACAACAGCTTTGTTCAGAATGAGATCAGCAACGTGGACGCCACCATCGGCAACGAGTTCTTCGCCAAGAGCCTGGTGGCTGTTGCGGCTGCCTGCGTGCTGATCCTCATCTACATTGCGTTCCGCTTCCGCAAGATTGGCGGCTGGCCTGCAGGCAGCATGGCTATCGTTGCATTGCTGCATGATATGTTTGTGGTGTACGGCGTTTTTGTTATCTTCCGGATTCCGCTCAACGGCAACTTTATCGCCGCCATGCTGACGATTCTGGGCTACTCCATTAACGATACCGTCGTTATCTACGACCGTATCCGCGAGAATACCGCCCTCTACGGCAAGAAGATGCCGCTGACCGATCTTGTCAACCTGTCCATCAACCAGAGCTTCTCCCGCTCCCTGATGACCTCCATCACCACCTGCGTCGCCCTGGGCGTTGTCTGCGTGGTGGCGCTGGTATTCCAGCTTGAGAGCATCTGTACCTTTGCCATGCCGCTGATGTTCGGCATGGTCAGCGGTGTGTACAGCACCATGTGCATTGCCACCCAGCTCTGGGTCGATTGGAAGACTCGCGGCAAAAAGACCGCGCGTCTGCCCAAGAAGGCTTCTTGACACAACCGACACCGAACGGGAGGGAACCCTGATGAAATGTCCGTACTGTGGTGAGATTGATTCCAAGGTGATTGACTCGCGCCCCACGGAGGACGGCGAAAAAATCCGCCGCCGCCGGGAATGCCTGAGCTGCAAAAAGCGCTTCACGACCTATGAGATTGTGGAGACGGTGCCGCTGATGGTGGTCAAGCGCGACCATTCCCGTGAGGTATTCGATCGCCAGAAACTGCTCAACGGTATGCTGCGCGCCTGTGAAAAGCGCCCGGTCAGCTACCAGCAGCTGGAGGCGGCGGTCAGCAACATTGAGCAGACGCTGCTCAACTCCTATGACCGGGAGGTCTCCTCGATGTATATCGGGGATCTGGCCATGGACCAGCTCAAACACATCGATGATGTGGCCTATGTGCGGTTCGCCTCGGTTTACCGCCAGTTCAGCGACGTCAACACCTTTATGGAAGAACTCAAGGACATGCTGGATAACCGCTCAAAAAACAGCGATAAATGATTCTTCCAGCTGCTCCAGTTGGGAAAAGGCGCGCGCTGTCTCCACGGCGAGATCCGCCGGATTGTCCGGCAGTGCATAATGTTCCAGTGTTGCCAGCGTTTCGTTGACCTTGTCCAGCAGGCTTCTGCGCACGAAGAGACATAGGATCCGGCTGCGGCTGCAGGAATTGTTTGCCGCGGTGCGGAAGCTTTGTGCAGCGGCCTCAAACTGACCGCTCATAGCCAGACAGTATGCCTGATGCAACTCTTCCTCCGTTTTGCTGATGTTGTCCGAGACAATCCTGCCGGAGCCGATCACAACGGCCAGCAGCAAGGCAATCAGCAGTACGGCGTAGAGATTGCGTTTCATAAGGCAGCACTCCCTTCCGGTGCGGAGCCATACGGCGCCGCATCCTCAGATCAGACCTCTTTCGGGCCGCCCTTTTGGGCGGCCTTTTTTGGTATGATCAAGGCCTCCCGGCCATTGTACAGAAAAATCAGCACTTGCCGGGAGGACAGTCCCTCTTGCTTCAGCCGACTCTCAAGCCAGTTGTCGTCCAGCCCCAACGCTTCCAGATTGTCCCGATAGAGGCGCCGGTCAATCAGAATGGGCAGCATGGGCGGAGCATCTCCCTTTTTGGGCTTTTTTGCCACACTGAGGCTGCCGTCTGATTCAATGACTCCCCACAGAACATCCTCTGGAGAAAAAACCTCGGCGCCGCGCAGGGATTCCGCCAGATCGTTGGGAGTAATGCGCAGATGCCGCAGCGCACCCTGATCTACGGTGCCGTTGCGGATGACGGTCACCGGATTGCCGAAAAGCAGCCGGGCATACTGCGGGCAATACCAGGCCAGGGTGGAGTTCAGGATCTCCAATGAGGTGATCAACAAAATGGGGGTCAGGCTGGCAAACAGGGGAAGCTCCGGCTCGTCGATGCAGATGGAGGCTACGTCGGAGATCAGAAAGGTGGTGACCAACTCGGAAGGCTGGAGCTCTGCGAGCTGAAGCTTCCCCATCGGCCGCAGAGCGGCGATGGCCACCACGTAGATCACCAGTGTCCGTGTGACGGATGACAGCATAAGGAGGACTCCTTTTTTGATATTCCGCCGTCCCGCTGGCAACACTATGGACGGAAGCCGCCTCTGAGCGGTGACGAAAAGAGGAGGCGGATGCCATTGTCCACACAGAAACTCAGCGAGTCATTGCAGCATAACCTTGCGTATCTGCAGCAGATTTTTGGCTCGTCATCCGATTTTTATACGAAAAAGCTGATGCTGGGGCAGATTCCGTGTGCCATTGCCCTGTTTACCGGCATCTCCTCGCCGGAAAAGCTCTGGGTCATGGCGCTGGATGCCCTGGAGCGCTGCCAGGCACCGGCCCGTGACGGACGGCAGCTGCTGTCCTACCTGCTGACCCGCAGCGTAATCCCCGCGGAGAGCACTCCCATCCAGGATACCACCGACCTGATTGAGAAACTGTCCAACGGCATGTCGGTGCTGCTTATTGACGGATGTGCCGCAGCGCTTGCCGTCTCCACCCAGGAGATGCCCCAGCGCTCCATCGGCCAGCCCAACGGGGAAGGGGATATCCGCGGCCCGCAGGAGGCCTTCACCGAGCTTTTGCGCAACAATGTGTCGCTTTTGCGCCGCCAGTTCCGTACTGATTCCTTTGTGGCGGAGATCCATACCGCCCATACCCATGCCAAGACCGAGTATTGCCTTTGCTATGACCGCACGCTGGCTCCGTCGGAGATGATCGATACCCTGCGCCGCCGGCTGGAAAAAATCAGAATTCCTATTTTGCTGGACAGCGCCTATTTCGCCTCCTTCCTGAAGCAGGACAAACTCAACCTGTTTCCGGCTGCAGCCTACACCGAACGCCCGGCCACGGCCTGCGCCCGCCTGTGTGAGGGAAAGGCGGTGATACTGGTTTCGGGCAGTCCCTACGCCATGGTTGTCCCCAGCTTTTTCAGCGAACATTTTGAGAGCCTGGACGACTACTCCTCGGGTGCGGTATTTGCGGGGATGATCCGTATTCTCAAATATATTGCCTTTTTGCTGTCGGTGTTCGGACCGGGACTGTATGTGATGGCGGTGGAGTTCGCTCCGGAAACCATTCCCGTCAAGCTGCTTGCCAAGCTGGCTCAGGCCGAGGCCTCCACGCCGCTGCCTCTCATGCTGGAAATGCTGGGGGTAACCCTTTTGCTGGAGATTGTGCGGGAGGCGGGGCTTCGGGCACCGAAATCCATCGGGCATACGGTCAGCCTTGTGGGGGCACTGATCCTGGGGGAAACCGCTGTCTCAGCCGGCATCGTGAGCATCCCGGTCCTCACAATGGCGGCAGCTGCCACAGTGGCAACACTGGCCGTTCCTTCCCTGTACGAGCAGTCCATCCTGTTCCGCTTCATTGTCATTGTAATGGCGGGGGCCTTCGGGTTGCCTGGACTGGCCGGGAGCGGGGTCATTCTTCTGGCTATGGCGTGCGGCACGGAGCCGTTCGGGTATGACTATCTCTTCCCATTGGTACCTCTAGGCCGGGTATCGTGGCGGGATGGAATCGTGCGTGTGATCTGGAGCAAACTGGCCGAGAAAGGATATGTGGTGGGCAAGGATGAAACGCGATAACCCATGCCGGTATGGAGCGCTCCAGCTGGGATTGTTTGTCAATGTGCTGTTGCGGGCGCAGACCTTGTTCTGGACCAGGAACGGCCTTTTGACCCTGATGCCCGGAATTCTGGTGACGGCAGCGGCGGGATTGCTGTTTGCCCGGATATGGCCCTTTGCCCAGTGCCGGGCACTGCGGGCTGCCTTTGTGGCCTTGCTGCTGGCCGGTTCTGTGCTGGATATTCTGAGCCTGTGCAGTCTGTATGCTGTGGTTTACCCGGATGCAGTCAACCTGCTGGGGATCTGCCTGACGGTATTGATTCCGGTAGCTTATCTGCGGCGGGTATCGGCCATCGCCCAGACAGCCAACGTGGTGCTGGGACTGCTGATGGTCGCCTGTGCTTTGCTGGTGCTGTCGGTGGGGAGCCGTCTGCGGGTCGTCAATCTGCAAAATACCGTTATGGATTCCGCTGCCTGGCAGGAATCAATGCGCGCTCCGTGTGTGCTGTACCCGGAACTGCTGCTCCCCGCACTCTGGCCGGATCATGAAAAACGCGGCAGCCATACGGTGCTGCGCCTGGCCGCTTTCAGCGGGCTGTTCAATGTGGGAGTGCATTTGCTGTTGGAACTGTTTTTCGGTGCGGCCATGCCGGATACCGAGAATCCGCTGCACCAGGCAGCACGCTGCGGTGCACTCTCCATCTTTGACCGGATGGAGTGGCTGCAGCTGATTGTCTGGACCATGGCGGTCTCGGTAAAACTGGCGCTGCATCTGTATGCAATCACTCGCCTGACGGGTGGGCCGCGCACCGAGGAAAACAATCTGACGGCGATGCCGTTTCTGGGGGGAT
>JAHZHS010000028.1:14595-16354 GCA_019420135.1 Oscillospiraceae bacterium
CGGCGCCTTGCTTGTATTGTTGTGCGCTGTCGCCAAGAGTCAGGATTTTGCCTGGATGGCCACGGTGCGCAATGGGGCCACCTGGGGATTTGTAGCGCTGACGGCCGGAATAGGAGGAATACGATGGCTCATGGGATTCGCCGTACAAAAACATGCCTGATACTGGCCATGGCAACGGCCCTGCTGGCGAGCGGATGTGCCGGCCGCCCACTCATAGAGCGTGAAATTGTGAGGGCGGTCTTTTTCACCAAGGAGAGCGGAAAGAGTCAGGCAATCCTGCTGCTTCAGGATCAGAAGAGCGAGGAATCCTCCGACTACGAGACGGCAACGGGGGAAGGGAATACCGCCGCCCAGGCGTTGGCCGATGCGTCCGCAGGACTGGACGGCGTGACATTTTACGGACTGACTGATCTTGTGTGCCTGCCTGCCGGCAGCAGCTGGGAGGAGGTGCGGGAATTTGCCGCCCTCTTGTATGAGACGGCCCAGCCTTCCCCGGAGATCAACCTGTTTTTGCTCGACAGCCGAAATGCCGACACTCTCGAGCAGACGGCAGGGGAACTCTACGATGAGATGCAGGCAGCCGAGAAGAAGTATCAGATCCAGTGTGGACTGGAGTCGTTGATGAGTCAGGAGGAGGAGGCCGCGTTGCCTTGTTGGCAGCAAAACGGCTACGGATTTGCCGTACTCAGACAGGGACGGCAGCCGCTACGCTATGCAGAGCCTGTCCGAAGCCAGCTTGCAGCGGTCCTGTGCGGTCAGAGCAAGCATCTGGAATTTGTCATTGCCGACGGAGCAATTGCTTGCAAGGCCGAGACGGAGGCCTTATTTCAGGCGGACCCCACCGGCATCACGGTACTTCTCCGCCTGCGGGACGCGTCGCTCTCGGCGCTGACCGAAGATGTGCCACAGCAGGAGAGCGAGCTGCGGCAGATTCTGTCCCGGGAATTGCAGACGGCGTTTTCTCAGCTGTGCAGCGATATGGAAAAACTGGAGGCTGATCCTTTCCGCCTGTCTTTCTGGCAGACCTGCCTTTTGGGGCGCGACAGTACCGGGGATCTGCCGGTCAGCCTTTGCATCGAATATGCATGAATCCCATCAACAGAAAAGCCCTGCTGTGGATCTCTCCACGGCAGGGCTGATTCTATGGAAGGTGGAATGGATCAGCTATCCGAATTCAGCATGGATGGCCGGTTCAGATAGATGACGCGGGTATCCGTGAGGAAGGTCTGAAAGTTATAGAGAACCAGGATCTGATCATACCCTTCCTGCTCGATGATGGAGTCGGGGCCAAACGCATAGTTGCGGAAATCGATTACACCGATCTTGGCATAGTTGGCGGTGAGATAGGGGACAAAACTGTTGGCATAGCTGTCCTTGATCACCAGGATGGAGCCTTGGCCGTCTCCCTCAATGACAGAATACCCGTTGTTTCCGCCGAGGAAAGCCGCATATTTGTCGCGGGTCTCGAACTTTTCGGTATCCACCATGGTGGCAGTCTCAGCTGTGCTGAAATCCATCTCACCGTTGACCTGATAGACCGTCATGGGATTGTCCAGCGGGTAATAGGTGATGGTGTCGGGCTCCACGTTCCAGAAACGGGTGGAGGAGTAATGGGTGCCGTAGAAGCCAGGGACTTCCACCGCTTCATGGGCGGTGACATCAAAGGGGGTAAGGCCCTTCAGTGTACAGAACTGCTGATAAGCCAGATACGCACCATGAGTGGTCCAACGGTGGTCGGTGCGGTAGTAGAGGTAGTCCT
>JAHZHS010000280.1 GCA_019420135.1 Oscillospiraceae bacterium
TGTTCCAGCACTACGGCTGCAACATGCAGTTCGGCGGCGACGACCAGTGGTCCAATATGCTGGGCGGCACTGAGCTGATTCGCCGCAAGCTGGGCAAAGATGCTTTTGCCATGACCATCACGCTGCTCACCGACTCTCAGGGCAAAAAGATGGGTAAGACTGCCGGCAATGCCGTCTGGCTCGACCCCAATAAAACCAGCCCCTTCGAGTTTTATCAGTACTGGCGCAACGTGGGCGACGCGGATGTTCTCAAGTGCATCCGGATGCTGACCTTCCTGCCTCTGGAACAGATCGATGAGATGGATCATTGGCAGGGCGAACAACTGAACAAAGCCAAGGAAATTCTGGCCTTTGAGCTGACCCAGATGGTTCACGGCACCGAGGAGGCCGAGAAGGCTCAGGCAACCGCCCGCGGTCTGTTCAGCGGCGCCGCCGACGAGGCAAACATGCCTTCCACCACGCTGGATGAAAGCATTCTCCGTGACGGCAAGGCCGGGCTTCTTTCCGTGATGGTGGCTGCCAAGCTGTGCGCCTCCAACCGCGAGGCCCGTCAGCTTGTACAGCAGGGCGGTGTCCTGGTGGACGGGGAAAAGGTCAGCGATCCCACCTTTGCTCTGACTGCCGATCAACTCAAAAACGGCGTTGTGATCAAGAAGGGCAAGAAAGTCTACCATAAGGTTATGCTGTAAGAAACTATTCCAACGGGTCATTCCTGCAAATTGTATTTGCACTAAAAAGCAAGCAAGCGTGCGGTGGCAGGGGAGAAGTCCGTTGCCGCCGCTTTTTGCTGCCCTCGCCCTTGCTGAACCTTTTTCTTTGGGCTATAATAAAGAAGATCTTACAAAAAGCGAGGATGCCTGTATGGCCAAAGAGAAGCTCAAAACCATATATGTCTGCAGCCAATGCGGCGAAACCAGCCCTCGTTGGCTCGGGCGCTGCCCTTCCTGCGGAGCATGGAACACCATGACGGAGGATGTTGTCGCTGAACCTTCCAAAAGCAGTTCGGCGCGGACATCTGCTCCAACTCGTGTACCTGGCCAGACGTCTTTGACCGCTCTCAATCTGAAAAGTGTCAGCACCACTGAGGAAAAAAGCCGCATCGTCACAGGCATCGGCGAGCTGGACCGTGTGCTGGGCGGAGGAATCGTCCTGGGGAGCGTGACGCTCATTGGCGGTGAGCCCGGCATCGGAAAATCTACCATTCTGCTGCAGCTGTGCGGACAGGTATCCCGCACCCACAGTGTCCTTTACGTCACCGGCGAGGAATCTGTCCGCCAGATCAAATTGCGTGCCGTCCGTTTGGACGTGGAACAGGACAATATTTCTCTGGTTGCCGAGAGCGATGTGGACGAGATCTGCGGTCTGATTGAACAGCTCAAACCCGGCCTGGTGGTGATCGACTCGGTACAGACCATGCGATGTGCCGACATTGCCTCTTCTGCCGGAACTGTGTCCCAGGTCAAGGAGAGTTCTGCCCGCTTCCTCAATGTTGCAAAGTCCAACGATATTCCCATGTTTATCGTCGGGCATGTGAACAAGGATGGGGCTATCGCTGGTCCCAAAGTGATGGAGCACATTGTGGATACGGTGCTTTATTTTGAGGGCGACAAGACATTGCCTTACCGCGTGCTGCGTGCAGTCAAAAACCGTTATGGATCCACCAATGAGATCGGTATGTTTGACATGACAGGCAGGGGACTCGCCCAAATCGAAAACCCGTCCCAGGTCATGCTGGAAGGTCGTCC
>JAHZHS010000281.1 GCA_019420135.1 Oscillospiraceae bacterium
CGGATCTTGACCGGGAGACCGGGGCCATCAGCAAAAAGCTGGGCCGCGGCCGCCACACCACCCGGGAGGTTGAAATCTTTGAAGTCTGCGGCGGCCGCATTGCGGATACGCCGGGCTTTGCCAGCCTGGAGACCCAGCGGCTGTGCCGGATCCCCAAGGAAGAACTGGAACTGGTGTTCCCGGAATTTGAACCCTACCGCCAGCAATGCCGTTTTGTGGGCTGTTCCCATCGGTCCGAGAAGGGCTGCGCCGTGCGGGAGGCTCTCGCCGAGGGCAAGATCTCCCAGTCCCGGTATGACAGCTACCTTGCCATGTACGAGGAAGCCGCCCAGCTGAAAGACTGGGAAAAATAAACAATGTTTGCCGTAGGCCTTGCCGGCGTGCCGTCAACGCACCCGTGCAGGCCTGCGGCTTTTTCAATGAGAGGGGAGTTCAAAAACCTCATGGAACGTGCCGTCATTCTGTCCGCCTGCGGGGTGTCGCCGCAGATGCGCCGTTATATCCAAAAGGAAGATTATATCGTTGCCTGTGACGCCGGATACCGCAATGCAGTGGTGCTTGGGGTGAAGCCCGACCTGATTGTCGGCGACTTTGATTCAGCTCCCCGGCCGGAAACGCAGGGCGATATGATCGTGCTGCCCCATGTCAAGGACGACACCGATACTCAGTACGCGGCGCGCTGGCTGGTGGAGCACGGTGTAAAACAGGTTACTCTGTTGGGGGCACTGGGCGGCGCGCGGATGGAACATACTCTGGCAAACATTGCCACAGGGCTTTACCTTGCCCGGGCGGGAGTGCAGGTGGTTCTTGCTGATGAGCGCAGCGAGCTGCACTACCTTCTGCCCGACCGGCCTCTGAGCCTGCTGCGGGAAAACTGGATGTACCTCTCTCTCTTTCCCCTTGAGGGCGATTTGACCGGTGTCTGTATGTCCGGGGTATACTATCCCCTGACGGATGCCACCCTGGCGCCGGACTATCCGTTGGGGGTAAGCAATGAATTCACTGCCCCCGTTGCTGAGCTTTCCTGCACAGGGGGCAGCGGCCTGGTGATTCTGACCCGTGACGACGGGTGACGTTTTTTCGGCAGACGGCATACAATGGCGTACACGAGCAAATGGGAGGTGGATGCCATGCAAATCGTTGTCGTCAAATGCCCCAAGGCGCTCAGCTGGCTGCTGCGCGCGGTGTTCAAGGTGAAATAACAGAGCAGAACATCCCCCGGGAAGTCCCAATGGGACACCCCGGGGGATGCTTTTTGCTTTTTTCTGATGCCTGTCATACCCTGTGGCAGAAAAAGGACTAGTCTGAATTGCCGGACAGCCGCATATAGATGCACAAGAAAGCGTGGAAAGGGGCATGCACATATGGAATTGAAGGTGTTCAAAGACACCATTGCCGCATACGGCGGCAGATGGGAGACGAGGCTGGAACTGCCGGTGGAGACTGAGATTCTCGTCCCGGACTATCTTCCGGCGGTATTCAAGATCGTCAAGTGCCTGATCGAACCGGTACTGATGCACAACCACACCGCTGCCGCCAAGTGGCAGGGGGAGGGGTATCTGCGCTGTACCGTCTACTATCAGTCGGACGAGGCGGGCACCCGGCTCTACCGCATCGAACAGAAATTCCCGTTTGAAAAATCGGTGGATTTGCCGGACGGACGATATGAGACGGGGCCGGCGGGGGTCTGGGGAGAGCTGGAATACTGCAACTGCCGAGCCATCAGTGAGCACCGCATTGA
>JAHZHS010000282.1 GCA_019420135.1 Oscillospiraceae bacterium
TTCACATAGTCGCGGCTGTTGGGAGAGAGCCGGATCACCTGGCCGCCCAGCCGGTTCACCAGCGGGGAATATTCATCCTCCGGGTCGCAGATGATGACATTATCCTTTGTGGTCAGCATGACATAGGTGATCTCCCGCTTGCAGCTCATGGATTTGCCGCTGCCCGGCGTGCCGAATACCAGACCGTTTGGGCATCGGGACTGCTTGCGGTCCAGCAGGATCATGTTGTTGGAGAGGGCGTTGAGGCCGTAGTACATGGCGTTGCCGCCCATAAAAAGCTCCTGGGTCACGAAGGGGACAAACACCGCCAGCGCCGATGTTGTGAGTCTCCGCTCGATCTTGATACGGTTGAGGCCCAGCGGCAGCGAGGACATAAGCCCATCCTCCTGTTGGAAGTCCAGCCGGGTCAGGATGCAGTTGTGCGTCTGGGCAACGCTGGCTGACTGCGAAACGGCGATCTCCAGCTTTTGCTTCGTGGGCGCCAGATGCAGCATGAGGAAGGTCATATTGAACATTCGCTCATTGCGGCTCTGCAAATCCTGCAAAAGATTTTTTGCCGCACCGCCGTAGGTGGAGAGGTCGGACGGGAGAATATCCAGATCATAGCCGCTGCGGGCGGCTTTCTTCTGCTCCTGAATTTTCATGGCGTCCAGATCGGTGATCTTGCGCTTGACCATCTTGATCGCCTCATTCTGGTTGATGCCGCGGACGTGCATGGTGACGAGAAGGTTTCCCTCCACATCCACGAAGTCCGTGAGGATACGGTCCTGAATCTCCGGGGCCAATATCTGCAGGAAGGATACTGCACCGTACATTTCACCCACACGGAAACGCCGCGTCTCGCCAAACTCGAAGGACGAAGGCACGATAAAGTCCTTGACGGACAGGCCGCTTGCCGGGAGCCAGTCCCATTCAAAGGCAAACTGTCCGCCCTCCGGATGGAGAAGGCCATGCAGCAGCGCCAGCCGCTCCTTTCCGTCCAGCACCCTTGCGCCCGCGCCCATGACCTTGAAGCGGTTCAGGGTGTCCGCCTCGATCCGGGAAAACCGTGCCCGTGCTGCCTGGACGCTCTCCGCCTCGATAGTCAGCGTGACATATTTGCGTTTCACAAAGCCATTGTTGCCGCGCTCATACTGCATTTGCAGGATGCCGGAGGCCTCGGCGCGGATCCCATCCAGATCGTCCCCCTGGGCCGCCATGCGGAACAGGTCCCCGCCGCCGGCCTTGTGGCTGCTGCTCAGGGTCATTTGCACACCGATGGAGGGATCATAGCCGTTATAGAAATCGCAGAGGCGTTCAAAGATATCCCGCTGATCGTCCGGCCCTGCCAGACGGTAGCTGACGTCGGCGTAGGCGATGGTTTTGGAAAAATGCCGGTCGTCCAGACGGCACAGGCCGTCCGGGTGCATATTGCGGAAGGGGAGGCTTGCCTGTACGGTGTGATTCTTGCCGTCCCCCTTGGCCTGCCGGATGACGGCCTCGATCTGCTTTCGCTCCTGCCGGGTGAGCCTGCGCCGGCCCCTGCCTCTTTTCCCCGCGCCGGAGGCGATCCGCCCCACCGTCCGCTCCAGCTCCGCCTGCTTTTCCAAAGCGGAATAGGCGTTATTTGTCTGATAGACACGCTTTTTCGGACGGATGAATTTGCACTGGATCAGATTGCCCAGCAGTGCCTCCGGGGTCTGCCCGTTCTTCTCATACATGGCGAACAGGAAAAAGGGCAGCATCACCAGGATC
>JAHZHS010000283.1 GCA_019420135.1 Oscillospiraceae bacterium
CCATTGACCTGAACAAGGTCACCAAGAAGTACGAGGGCCTGGACGGCACCGAGCTTGCCATCTCCGAGAGCCAGGAGCGCATGGCCGTGGCCGTCGCTGCCGATGACGCCGATGCCTTCATCGCCCTGGCCGCTGAGGAGAATCTGGAGGCCAACATCGTCGCCACCGTCACCGAGGAGCCCCGCATGAAGGAGTTCTGGAACGGCCAGGCCATCGTCGACCTGTCCCGCGAGTTCCTGTCCTCCAACGGCGCCGAGCGCCATGCCGACGCCCATATCCTGCCCGGCCGCGTCTGGCAGCCCCAGTGGTCCGGCCGCACCTTCCCTGAGAAGATGCACTCCCTGGTCACCGACCTCAACGTCTGCAGCCAGAAGGGTCTGGGCGAGCGCTTTGACTCCACCATCGGTGCCGCCACCGTGCTCATGCCCTACGGCGGCAAATATCAGCTGACCCCCACCATGGCCATGGTGGCAAAACTCCCCGTGGACGGCGAGACCACCACCTGCTCCGGTATGTCCTGGGGCTTCAACCCCTATCTCACCGAGGCCGACCCCTACCGCGGCGCTTACATGGCCGTGGTCGAGAGCGTGACCAAGCTGGTCTGCGCCGGCTTCCGCCATACCGACGCCTACCTGACCTTCCAGGAATACTTTGAGCATATGGGCACCCAGCCCGAGCGCTGGGGCAAGCCTCTGGCCGCTCTGCTGGGCGCACTTGATGCCCAGATGGGCCTGGGCATCGCCTCCATCGGCGGCAAGGACAGCATGTCCGGCAGCTTTGAGGGTCTGGATGTTCCTCCCACTCTCGTCAGCTTTGCTACCGCCATCGGCGACACCCGCAGCGTCGTCAGCGCCGAGTTCAAGAAGGCAAACAGCGCGGTAGTCATCCTGCGTCCCCAGTACAAGGACGGTCTGCCCACCATCTCCAGCCTGCTGGCCAACTACTTCATCGTCGAGCAGATGATCGATGAGGGCAAGGTCCTGGCGGCCGCCACCCCGGGCTACGGATGTGTGGCGGAAGCCCTCTTCAAGATGTGCGTGGGCAACCATGTAGGTCTCAACCTGAGCGACAAGGTCAGCATGCAGGAACTGTTCACCCCCTGCTACGGCGCCATCATCCTGGAACTGCTGGATGCTTCCGCCGGTCAGTTCCTGGGCTTCACCACTGTGGACTACGAGCTGGTAGCCGGCGGCGAGGCAGCTGATCTGGCTGCCCTGCAGGAAGTCTGGGAGGCCAAGCTGGAGCCCGTCTTCCCCTACCGCAAGGCCGGCGATGCGGTTCCTGCCCTGAGCTACGACTGCAAGCGCCAGGTGGCTCCCGCCGTCCGTCTGGCAACGCCCAAGGTTATCATCCCCGTCTTCCCCGGCACCAACTGCGAGTACGACACCGCCCGTGCCTTCCGCCGTGCCGGCGGTGACCCGCACATCCTCGTCCTCAAGAACCTGACCCCCGCCGACGTGGCCGAGAGCTGCGAGGCTCTGGTCAAGGCGCTGGATGAGTCCCAGATTCTCATGCTGCCGGGCGGCTTCTCCGGCGGCGACGAGCCCGACGGCAGCGCCAAGTTTATCACCGCCTTCTTCCGGGCGCCCGCTGTGGCAGACGCCGTCAACCGTCTGCTCAACGAGCGCGAGGGCCTGGCTCTGGGCATCTGCAACGGCTTCCAGGCCCTTATCAAGCTGGGCCTTGTCCCCTATGGTGAGATCCGTCCCATCACCGAGAACG
>JAHZHS010000284.1 GCA_019420135.1 Oscillospiraceae bacterium
TGACCGCCGTAGCGGAACTGGCGCAGCGGTTTGGCGGAGAGATCGGTATGCCGGTTTGTGCCTGGATCTGCGGCCTGTTGCACGATTTCGGCAAATACAGCCGGGCCTTTCAGAAGGTCCTGGACGGGACGGCCTCGGGCATTGACCATGCGGTCTGCGCGGCGGTTTTTCTGTGCGCCGTCATCTGTCCCCGCAGCCCGTCTTACCGAATCGTCGCGACGGTCACGATGGCGCACCACAGTCTTCTGCAGTCCTATGACGCCATGCGCCCGGAGCTGAGCGAGCTGTTCCATGGCCGGGGGAGCCGCCTTTGTTCCACCGGGAAACAGGCCGCCCTCTTCGGCCAGACGGAGTATGCGGCGGCGTGGCAGGCCTTTTTGCAGGATTTCCCCGATTTCCAATTCAGGGCATTGGAAAAGTTCCCCGCCGGATTGCAGGAGGAGACCATGCTGCGTACCCGGCTGCTCTTTTCCTGCCTGGTGGATGCGGATTACACCGTCTCGTCCGGGCAGGCGCTGCCCCCGCCCGACCTTCTCACCCCCGGGCCCCTGCTCCAGCGTCTGTACCGCCACATGGAGAAGCTGCGCAGCAGTTCCCGGGCCGACGGGGCGTTGACCTGTCTGCGGGATCAGGTGTTCCGGCTGTGCGGCGATGCCGGGGATGCCGCCCCCGGGTTGTTTACCCTGACAGCGCCCACCGGCGTGGGCAAGACCCTGGCGCTGCTGCATTTTGCCCTGCGGCACTGCGCCAGATACGGCAAACGCCGGATTATTCTGGTTCTGCCCTTCCTCACCCTGACCGAGCAAAGCCAGCGGGTATATGACCCGCTGGTTCCCCACATTCTGGCCGATCACAGCCAGAGCCGCCTGAGCGAGGAAGAGCGCGAGCTGGCCGCCCGCTGGGACGCACCCTTTATCATCACGACCTCGGTGCGGTTCTTTGAGAGCCTGTTCTGCTGCCATCCGGGGGATTGCCGCAAGCTGCACAACATGGCCGACAGTGTGATCCTGTTTGACGAAGTCCAGAGCCTGCCCGCCGACCTGGCCGCCCCCACCATGAAGGCCGCGGCGGCGCTGTGCCGGAACTACGGATGCACGATGGTGTTTTCCACCGCCACACAGCCGGACTTTGCCGCCCTGCCAGACCTGACCGGCTGGAACCCCCGGGAGATTTTGCCCGACACCGGGCGATACTACGCAGTGCTGCGGCGCACGCAGGTTGACTGGCGGCTCAACGTTCCCACGCCGCTTTCCCGGATTGCCGAAGAGATGGCACGCCAGGGCAGCGTGTGCGCCATCGTCAACCTGCGCCGCCATGCCCGGCAGCTGTATGAGGCGCTGTGCCAATCCTGCCCGCCCGATGCGCAGGATTCGCTGTTTTACCTGACCGCCGATCTGTGCCCGGCCCACCGCAGCGCGGTGATCGAGACCATACAGGCCAGGCTGCAGGCGCACAAACCTTGCCGGCTGGTGGCAACCCAGTGTATGGAGGCAGGCGTGGATCTGGATTTTCAGGCCGTATACCGGGCGCTGGCCCCGCTGGAGGCGATCATCCAGGCCGCCGGACGGTGCAACCGCAACGGAAATGTCCCCGGCGGCGGACGGGTCACCGTGTTTCTCCCCGAGGACAGCGGCCGCCTCT
>JAHZHS010000285.1 GCA_019420135.1 Oscillospiraceae bacterium
CTTTCCGCCCCGGGCGGAGGCAAAGGGCCTGAAAAAATATCTCCCCCTCGGCCCCACTGTGGCGGTGCCCCTCATCGCCGGGATGCTGGTTCCCTGGAGCAACGACATGGGAGCCGCCATGTACATCTCCCTCTCCCTGGGCTACGGACTGTTTTTGCTGCGGCATTACGGCGCCAACCTCCGGGCGGTGGCCCTGCGGGTGGGACAGTATATCCTGGTCAGCGTGGCAGGGCTGGGAGTGTCGGTCACCCTCATCAGCTGGGGACATCCCCTGTCCTGGCTGCGCCAGACCCGGGGGGCCTCGGCCTACCAGCCCTGGTACTACTCCTCCGGCCAGAACGACAAGCTCTACTATCTCAGCGAGCTGCAGCTGGACTGGAGCTTCTGGGCGGCTCTGGCCCTGGCTGTGGTTTTTGCGGTGGTCATCTTCCGTGCCCGGACCAACGAGACCGCCGTGCGTGCGGCGGGATTGTTTGCCCTGTCCCTCGGCATGGGGCTGTGGAATCTCCTCTATTGCCTGCTCTCCTCCGCCCGCAACGGCCCCGACGGCGGAGCCCGGGCACTGATTGCCATTCTGGTGCCTGCCCTTGCCGCAGCGGCCCTGGCCCGGCTGGCGGAACACCGGCGGCAGATCTTTGGGGCTCTGCGACGGATCCTGCCCCCGGTGGCGGCGGTCTTTGGCTGTGCGGTGCTGGTCCTGGGCGGGTATCAGCAGATCGACGCCCGCATCCAGGGGCGGGGAGAGGGCTATACCCGGGTAGATTCCCTGGGAGGCTGGTTGGGGGACCAGGCGGGAAAACTGGCCACCGAGCAGAGCATCCTGGCCGGGCGCACCGTCTGGAGTACCTACGCCAGCGCCCTGGAAGCCATGGAAGGCCAGCTGCAGCCCTCCGGCACCGACTATATCATCCATGTGCTGGGGGACGGCCAGCGGGCTGCCTATCTGCAGCAATTCCAGGCAGGAGGCTTTGACCTGGTACAGACGCCCAGCTACAAGGTGGCCTCCTATGAGCGGTGGAGCCGCAACGCCAACTGGTGGTTCTACCGGGAACTCTACCGGTACTGGGTGCCGGTGGGCAATACCTTTGTCTGCGGCGGCATGCACATTTTCTGGCAGAAAAACGGGGTGGACAACGACATGGGAATGCCCACCACCGTGGACATTGCCCAGACCGCCGGCAATGTGGTGACTGTCACCGTCACCGCCCAGGACCCCACCTTCTGCGGGGTGGCGGATGTGACGCTGCAGTATACCCAGACGGTGGATGCCGGTTTTGTCTTGCGGGGCGGAGTGCACAGCTGCCTGCATGTCTCCTCCGACACCGAGAAGAGACTGTGCGAGGAGGCCGGCCGGGAAAGCCTCAACTGCGATTACTTCATCCCGGCGGACAAGGAGAGCTACGACATTCCCGTCACCATGGAAAACGGGGTGGGCACCGTCACATTGACGGCGCTGCCCGGAGATGCGGCGCAGCTCACCGTAACGTCGGCCCGGGTCAACGGCACCTTCTTTGACTGGGAGTATTTTTACGAGTAAGACTTCGCTCCGGCGTTGAAAGCAGGACCGGAATGTGGTATCCTTATTCTATGTATCGGCAGCCGGCAGGCGGGCCGTAGGGATGCAAGG
>JAHZHS010000286.1 GCA_019420135.1 Oscillospiraceae bacterium
AAACCATGGCAGACACTTCCAGCCGAGGACGGAACTTTTTGTTTCACGACTGTTCCTACCTGACCGCGCTGGACGGCAAGCGCGCCCATATCCGGGCGGTGCGCAACGACGCTCAGGCTCAGGTACAGATTTATTTCGATACTCCCGAGACATACGCCGTCCACAAGGATGATCCCCGCATCGTGCTGCAAACATTGCTGCGGAATATCCATGTATTTCTGATGCGGTTCCAGCGCTATGTCTACGGCTGGGCGGACGCCTACGCCAAACAGATCAATGCTTCCGGCCAGTCGTCGGACGACCAATACTCTGTGGCCTACGCTGCCGAGAGCATCTTTCAGGAATATGTCCATACCGGCGAGCAGCTCCGTCTTATGACCGCCGACCTGACCGTTGGTGAACGGACCGCCCATCCCCTGGCCACCCCCGACCTTTCCTTCTACGAAACAGGATTCCGGCTCTTTGAATTCATCGACGATGACCGCCACCGCACCCAGACCCGCCTGCAATATTTGCAGCTGCAAAATACCCCCGAAAAAATTCTTCTCCACATCTGTCGCCGGGCCAAAGTGGTGGGACTTTCCGCCACCTGCGACCAGAACACCGTGCTGGGGAACTACGACCTGCGCTATCTGCGGGAACAGCTGGGGGAACATTTCCGCACCATCTCCCCCAAAACCCAGACAGCCATCCGGCAGGAGATGGAAGCTCTTTGGTCACCCTACCGGAACGGACGGGTCCAGGTGCGCCTTGAAGTGCTGGACCGGGACGGCCTTTCCACAGAGGGCCGTCTGCAGGAAATTTTCGGTGCGGGATACTTAAGCAAGCGATACAGCAATCAGTTTTCCCTTATGGGGGTGCAGGAGTATGAGGCCAAGCGCTACTGCAACCTCTTTGCCGCCATGAAAGCCTTCTGGCTCCACGAGGAGATCCACGCTTTTCTCTGCCTGAATCAGCTTCTCCCCGAGGTGGGAAAGGTTGCTCTGGATGAAAAGCTGCTATGCGATGCCCTGGAGGATCTGCGTCAGAAGTTTGCCCCCGAGAGTCAGGGCAAGATGGTGGTGCTGCGCAGCGGAAACAGCTTTGAGCGTGACAAGGATGCTCTTTTGAACGCTTTGGGTGACGGCGAGCGGCGTTTCATTCTTTCCAGCTACCAGACTTTGGGCGCCGGGCAGAACCTGCAGTATCCCGTCAAGGGCCGTACCGGGCTGATTTGCCTGAACGACCAGGCCGATCCTTCCGACAAGCGTCTGTCCTGCAAGGATGTGGATGCCTTGTATCTGGGAGACATCACCCATGTCACCGTCAACCTGCAGGATTCCGACCGATGGAGCGGCGCCGATCTCATGCGGTACTGCTTCCAGATGGAATGTCTCTACCAGAACGATGAGATTTCCTACCGGACTCTCCAAAGGCTGCTGAAAAACGGCATCGGGCACTTTTCCGGCAAGGCCGGAACCGACATTGCCGCCCAGGCCCAGCTGAAACACTGTCCCAGTTTTACCGGCAGGGTCAGCCGGGATGTCATCCAGGCGGTGGGCCGTATGGGACGCACCTTCCTCAAGCGTCCGACCGTCTATCTCTACACCACCAACGATCTTTTGAAAAAGCTGGATGCCAA
>JAHZHS010000287.1 GCA_019420135.1 Oscillospiraceae bacterium
CGTGTAATAGACTTCCTTGCCGTCCCCCGGTTCACGATCAGTCCCGCGGACCGCAGCTGCCGCAGATGGTGGGACACCGCCGGGCTGCTCATCTGTACCATAGCAGAAAGATTGGTGACGCATTCCTCGCAATGGCACAGCAGCCAGAAAATCCGCATGCGATGCGGCTGCCGTCCCCCAGCTGCTTGAACACCTCCGCCACCGTCTGGAAGTTTTCCATGCTGGGTACTCGGCTGCCTTGCTGTTCCATGGCCTGGCGATGGTTATGGGGCAATTTTTGTTGTGCCATACGGTTCTCCCCTCTTTCTTTTTTATCATACCACAGATTTCCGGCAACGGAAAACCGGGATATTGCTTTTCTTCTGTATTTCCAAAAGACACCGGAACAGTCCCACTCATAGAAACAGGCCGGTCGTCTGTGCAAATACACAGGCAGCCGGCCCTTGTTCTATGAACTTCTTTATTTCAGCAGATCGGCCAGACGGGCCATGCGGCGCACCGCCTCATCCAGGACCTCCTCCGACCGGGCAAAGTGCAGCCGGATCAAATGGTTCACTGGTTCCCGGAAGAAGCTGGACCCGGGCACAGCTGCCACGCCGATCTCCCTGATCATCCACTCGCAGAACTGCAGGTCGGTGTAGCCTGCAAACTGGGGCAGGTTCAGGAAATCCTGGATATCCACCAGCACAAAATACGTGCCCTGGGGAATGTTGTGCTTGAGTCCGATTTTATCCAGCCCCGCCAGCAGATGGTCCCGCTTGGCGGTGTATAAAGCCAGCAAGTCATCATAATAGGACTGGGGGAACTCCAGCCCCACCACGGCCGCCTCCTGCAGGGGCGCGGGGGCCCCCACCGTCAGGAAGTCATGGACTTTCTTGGCGCCCTCCACCACATAGGCGGGTCCGATCAGGTAACCCAACCGCCAGCCGGTGATGGAGTAGGTCTTGGACAGGGAATTGCAGGTAATGGTGTGATCGTACATTCCGGGCAGGGACGCCATGCAGACATGGTGGTTGGGGGCGTATACCAGATGCTCATACACCTCATCGGTGATGACAAAGGCGTCGTATTTCAGGGCCAGCTCCCCGATGTCCATCAGCTCCTGACGGGTGAAGACCTTGCCGCAGGGGTTGGAGGGATTGCAGACAATGATGCCCTTGGCGCCCTGGCGGAAGCCATCCTCGATGATGGACCGGTCAAACTGATAGTCCGGCGGCACAAGGGGCACATAGATGGGCTCAGCGCCAGACAGGATGGCGTCGGCGCCATAGTTTTCATAAAAAGGCGAAAAGACCAGGATCTTGTCTCCCGGGTTGCAGATGGTCATGACGGCGCAAATCATGGCTTCTGTGCCGCCGCAGGTCACCACGATTTCCTTGTTGGGGTCCACCTCCCGGCCAAAGGCCTTGGACTGCTTTCTGGCCAGCGCCTCCCGGAAATTCTGGGCGCCGTAGGTCACCGCGTACTGATGAGGGCCGGTATAAGCCACCCGGGCCAGGGCATCCAACATTTCCCGGGGCGGGTCAAAGTCCGGGAATCCCTGGGAAAGGTTGATTGCGCCATATTGATTGCTGATGCGGGTCATCCGGCGGATCAC
>JAHZHS010000288.1 GCA_019420135.1 Oscillospiraceae bacterium
TGATCGAGCTCATCAAGGCGGACGGGGTGGACCTGTCCGGCAAATTTGCCAGCCAGATCACCACCTCCAAGCACTTTTACGACGTGACCGCCCACCGCTATGTGGAGGAAAACTGTTTTGACCTGGGCATGAAAGTGGTGCAGGGCCTCTCGGCGGACATGGAGGATCTGCTCAGCGAGCAGGGACAGAAGGAAGCCCGCATGTTCTTTGACCAGCTGATGTTCAGCTGTGAGCACGGGATCTTTGTCACGCCGCCCGTCCCCGCGCCGATGCGGGAGAAACCCGTCTACCAGGCCTCCCTGCCCGATCAGCCCAAGACCAGCGGCAAGGACGTGGTCATCGTGACCAACTGCGCCCCCGACGACGAAAGCCTCCGGAATATGATCGCCGACTTCCGGGCCGCCCTGCCCTGCAAAAGCCGGGTGGTCAACATCCGGGAATTTCCCTTCGGCGGGGGATGCCTGGGCTGTTTCGGCTGCGCCATCACCGGCAAATGCGTCTACAAAGACGGCTTTGATGAATTTCTGCGCAAGACCATCCAGACGGCCGACGGCTTTGTCTATGCTTTCGCCATCTCCGACCACTATACCCACTCCAGCTTCAAGTGCTTTGACGACCGGCAGTTCTGCAACGGCCACCGCACCGTCACCCACGGCACCCCCATTGCCTACCTGATCCGCGGCGATTACCGGTATGAGAACAACCTGCGCATGATCGTGGAAGGCCGGGCCGAGGTGGGCGGCAACTATCTGTGCGGCGTGGCCACCGATGAGGCCGACACCGCCGCGGATATCCGGGCACTGGCCGGCAACCTGGCCTTTGCCATGGACAACCACCTCACCCGTCCCGCCAATTTCTACGGCGTGGGCGGCATGAAGATCTTCCGCGACCTGATCTATGTGATGCAGGGGCTGATGAAAGCCGACCACAAATTCTACAAACAGCACGGCATCTATGACTTCCCGCAGAAGCAGCGGGCCCGCATCTGGCAGATGCGTCTGGTGGGGGCTCTGCTGGCCATTCCCGCCGTGCAGAAGCAAGCCAAGGGCAAAATGACCGAGGCCATGATCGCCCCCTATGAAAAGGTGGTGGCGCAGGCCAAAAAGGACTGAGCCCGCCCGCCGTTTCAGCAGTATCCCACAGAAAAATCCTCCCGGAAAAGTTCACCGTACAGCGGGCTTTCCCGGGAGGTTCTTTTATTTCATGGACTCGAGTTCCCGTTGGATCAGGGCACCGGCAATGGTGAATGCCTCTATCCGGCGCTTGGCCAGGGTGATCTGGGATTTGTACCGCGCCGGTTCCGGCTTGGCCTCCAGGGTTTTGACAACTTCACGCAATTTGTGCAGTGTGGAATCGATCTGACGCCTGGCTTCGGCCAGCTGCTCCCGGGAATAGGTCATGGTATCCTCCCTTCAAAGTTCGCCTTTCCAGACGCGGGCCAGAATATCCTTGAGCACCAGTACCGCATCGGTGGCATTGTAGCCGTAGTCGGCGTGAAGCCGGGTCAGCATCTCCCCCA
>JAHZHS010000289.1 GCA_019420135.1 Oscillospiraceae bacterium
TGATGTGGCTGACCACCATGAACCCGGAGACCCGCCGCCTCATCAAGGTCATGCCCACCGACGCCGAAAAGACAGCCCAGGTGTTTGACCTGTTGCTGGGGGATAATCTGCAGGGACGTAAGGAGCACATCGCCGAACATGGCGCCGAGTACCTCGACGACCTGGATCTGAGCTGAAAGGAGGCGGGAATATGGCAAAGAAAAAGGAAAAGAAGATCGTTCCCACCCGGCCGCAGCTGGGCGACAACGTGGAGATTCTCTCTGCCGGTACCGTGTTGGAGAGCGCCATCACCGATACGCTGGAAACCAACTACATGCCCTACGCGATGAGTGTCATCGTCTCCCGCGCCCTGCCCGAGATCGACGGCTTCAAGCCGGCCCACCGCAAGCTGCTGTATACCATGTACACCATGGGCCTTCTGAAGGGGGCCCGGACCAAGTCTGCCAACATTGTGGGCAGCACCATGCACCTCAACCCCCACGGCGATCAGGCCATCTACGATACCATGGTCCGCATGGGCCGCGGCAATGAAAGCCTGCTGGTACCCTATGTGGATTCCAAGGGAAACTTCGGCAAGGCGTACAGCCGTGACATGGCCTATGCAGCCTCCCGTTACACCGAGGCAAAACTGGACCCGGTCTGCGAGGAACTCTTCCGGGATATCGACAAGGAAACCGTGGATTTTGTGCCCAACTACGACGGCTCCACCACTGAGCCGACGCTGCTGCCGGTGACTTTCCCCACGATTCTTGCCAACAATACGCTGGGCATCGCCGTCGGCATGGCCAGCAACATCTGCTCCTTCAATCTGACCGAGCTGTGCAACGCCACCATCGCGCTGATGAAGGATGAGCAGGCAGACCTTTCAACCCTGATGCCCGCCCCCGACTTTGTGGGCGGCGGTGCCATCCTGTACAATGCCGCCGAGATGCAGAACGTCTACGAGAACGGCCGCGGCAGCATCCGTGTCCGTGCCAAGTGGAGCTACGACAAGGAAAACAACTGTATTGATGTAACCCAGATCCCGCCTACGACCACCGTGGAAGCCATCATGGATAAGATCACCGAGCTGGTCAAGGCAGGACGCATCAAAGAGATCAGCGACATGCGCGATGAGACCGACCTCAACGGTCTGAAGCTGACCATCGATCTCAAGCGGGGCCAGGACCCCGACAAGCTTATGGCCCGCCTGTTCAAATCCACCCCGCTGGAGGACAGCTTTGCCTGCAACTTCAACCTGCTGATCGGCGGTCAGCCCCGTGTGCTGGGGGTGCGGGGCATTCTGCTGGAGTGGATTGCTTTCCGGGCCGAGTGCGTCCGCCGACGCACCTACTATGATCTCAAGGGCAAAGAAAAGCGCCTGCACCTGCTCAAAGGTCTGGCCGCCATCCTGCTGGACATTGACCAGGCCATCCGCATCGTCCGTGAGACCGCCGAGGAGTCTGAGGTCGTCCCCCACCTGATGATCGGCTTCGGCATCGACGAGGTCCAGGCTGAGTATGTGGCCGA
>JAHZHS010000029.1:0-6951 GCA_019420135.1 Oscillospiraceae bacterium
CTGGGCGGCCAGACCGGCCTGACCCTGGCCATGCAGCTGGACAAGGAGGGCTTTTTGCAGGCCCACAATGTCCGCCTGCTGGGCACGGACGCCAAGGCTATCTCCCGGGCGGAGGACCGGGAGCTGTTCAAGGAGGCTATGGCGGAGATCGGCCAGCCGGTAATTGCCTCCGACATTGCCGAGACGGTGGAGCAGGCTCTGGCCGTGGCGGACCGGATCGGCTATCCCGTCATCGTGCGTCCGGCCTTCACCCTGGGCGGCGCCGGCGGCGGCGCCGCCAAGAACGAGGCCGAGCTGCGCACCATTGCCCAGACTGGTCTGGACGCTTCTCCCATCACCCAGGTGCTGGTGGAGAAGGCCATCTTCGGCTGGAAGGAAATCGAATTTGAGACCATGCGGGACTCCGTGGGCAACGTCATCGCGGTATGCTCCATGGAGAACCTGGACCCCGTGGGCGTCCACACCGGCGACTCCATCGTGGTGGCGCCTACCCAGACTCTGGCAGACAAGGAGTTCCAGATGCTCCGCTCCGCGTCTCTGGATATCATTACCCATCTGGGCATTGTCGGCGGCTGCAACTGCCAGCTGGCTCTGAACCCGGATACTTTTGAGTATGCCGTCATCGAGGTCAACCCCCGTGTGTCCCGCTCCTCGGCCCTGGCCTCCAAGGCCACCGGCTATCCCATCGCCAAGGTTGCCACCAAGATCGCCCTGGGCTACACCCTGGACGAGATCACCAACGACGTCACCGGCGAGACCTGCGCCTGCTTTGAGCCGGCCCTGGACTACGTGGTTGTTAAGTATCCCAAGTGGCCCTTCGACAAGTTCGTCTACGCGGACAAGTCTCTGGGCACCCAGATGATGGCCACCGGCGAAGTCATGGCCATCGGCAACAACTTCGAGCACGCCATGATGAAGGCGGTCTCCTCCACCGAGCTGGGCATGGATACTCTCACCCTGCCCGCCTTTGAGGCCATGACCACCGAGGAGGTCATCGAGCACCTGCACGTGCAGGACTCCGAGCGCGCCTTCTGCGTCTACGAGGCCCTCAAGCGGGGTGTGCCCCACAAGACCATCTACGACATCACCAAGATCGACTGGTGGTTTTTGGACAAGATGCAGCACCTGGCCAACCTGGAGCTGGGCCTCAAGGAGGGCGAGCTGACTAAGGAAAAGTACCTGGAGGCCAAGAAGTTCGGCTTCCTGGACAAGACCATCCTGCGCCTGTCCGGCGCCGACAAGCTGCCGGTGGAAAACTTCCGTGCCGGCTTCAAGATGGTGGATACCTGCGCCGCCGAGTTCGCCGCCGAGACCCCCTACTTCTACTCCACCTGCGACGGGGACAACGAGTCCGCTCAGTTCATTGCCGAGCACAGCGACCCCAAAAAGAAGAAGGTCCTGGTCTTTGGCTCCGGTCCCATCCGCATCGGTCAGGGCATCGAGTTCGACTACTGCTCGGTCCATGCGGTCTGGACGCTGAAAAAGCACGGCTGCGAGGCCATCCTTGTCAACAACAACCCCGAGACCGTCTCCACCGACTTCGATACCGGAGACCGTCTTTACTTCGATCCTCTCAACCCCGAGAGCGTGGACAACGTCATCGCCACCGAGAAGCCGGACGCCTGCCTGGTGCAGTTCGGCGGCCAGACGGCCATCAAGCTGGCCAAGCATATGGATGAGGTGGGGCTGCCCATCCTGGGCACCCCCGCCGACGCCATCGACGAGGCCGAGGACCGGGAGCGCTTCGACGAACTGCTGGAGCGCTGCGGCATTCCCCGTCCCGAGGGCCGCACCGTCTTTACCCTGGACGAAGCCCTCAAGGCAGCCCAGGAGGTGGGCTATCCGGTTCTGATGCGTCCTTCCTACGTGCTGGGCGGCCAGAACATGATCGTGGCCTACAACTCTGCCGACGTCATCGAGTATATGGGCGTCATCACCGCCCATGTGGATATGTCCCACCCCGTGCTGATGGACAAGTACATCTACGGCACTGAGTGTGAAGTGGATGCCATCTGTGACGGCGAGGACTACCTGGTCCCCGGCATCATGGAGCAGATCGAGCGCACTGGCGTCCATTCCGGCGACTCCATCTGCGTCTACCCGCCCTACGACTTCCCCCAGAAGGTCATCGACACCCTGGTGGACTACACCGGACGCTTTGCCCGGGAGCTGAAGGTCGTGGGTCTGGTCAACGTCCAGTACGCCGTGCAGGACGGCAAGGTTTATGTCATCGAGGTCAACCCTCGCTCCTCCCGTACCGTGCCCTATATCAGCAAGGTTACCGGCGTTCCCATGGTGGATCTGGCCGTGCGCTGCACCCTGGGCGAAAAGCTCAGGGATATGGGCTACGGTACCGGTCTGTGGCGGGGCGGCAAGAGCCCCTACTACGCGGTCAAGGTGCCGGTGTACAGCTTCCTGAAACTGCACGGCGTGGATACCATGCTTGGCCCCGAGATGAAGTCCACCGGCGAGGTGCTGGGCATTGCCCCCACCTTCCACGATGCCATGATCAAGGGCCTGGTGGGTGCCGGCTACCAGTTCAAGGTACCCGGCCCCGGCTCCTGCGTCATTATCTCGGTGAAGGACAGCGACAAGCCCGAGGCTGCGGAGCTGGCCTGGAAGCTGCATGACTACGGCTACAAGATCTACGGCACGGCCGAGACCGCCCGCTACTTCAACAGCCAGATGATCCCTTGCAGCGTCGTCCGCCAGATGAGCGGCGAGCGCCCCAACGTCATCGACCTTCTGGAGAGCGGACTGGTGGATTATATCATCTCCACCAGCCCCCATGGCCGCGATCCGCACCGCGATTCGGTCAAGTTCCGCCGCAAGGCCACCGAGCTGTCCATCCCCTGCATTACGGCGCTGGATACCGCCCGCGTGCTGGTGGATGCCCTGCGCGGCGACCATGATGTCAGCCGCATCGAGTTGGTGGACATCAGTACGCTGCATCGCAAAAAATCTTGATCTGAGACAGGCAATATACAGAAAACCCTGCTCCTGTGAACCCTGTTTTTATCGGAAATGACGATTTTTTGGCAAGCACCTTTGTTTTTTCAAAAAAACGCTTGCCTACATGGGTTTATTTTTCTATAATTGATTACGTTAATTTACAGTGCTGCCGGCCGTCCCTGTAATGGGACCGGCCGGCGGCCTGTCTGCGCGAAGCGCAGGATCATAGATGGATTAGGGAGCAAGGAAAATTTATGACAAGATCTCAGTTGATTACCAAAGTTGCGGGAACCACCGGCATTTCGGCCGCCGAGGTGGAAACCATCATGGACGGTGTTTTTGATACGATTGGGGAGACCCTGAAACAGGGAGAGAAGGTCACCATTGCAGGCTTTGGCCGTTTTGAGATGCGCCAGCGCCGTACCAAGAGCTTCACCAACCCCAAGACCAAGGTTGCCAGCCAGCTGGAGCCCACCGCGATCCCCGGCTTCAAGGCGAGCGGCCGCCTGAAGGAAAAGGTCGGCAAGTAAATCGCTACAAGACCTCCGCGTCCTCTCGCGGGGGTCCTTTTCTTAGCGGCATCTGTGGAAATGACAGGGGGCAACGGCGATGAACCGGAAAGAAGTAATGGAAGAGTATACCCGTGCACAGAAGCGGGGCCAGAAAGAGTACCGGGAGGCCATGGCGGCGGGACGGTATCCCTACCTGCCGGTTTTGGACGATATCCTGGAAAATGCGGATGTGGAATCCCAGCTGCCCATGGGTCTGGTGGAGATCCCGCTGGATCAGGTGGTGGGCACCAAGACGGCGGGGCGTACTGCGGCCTTTGCCAGCAACTTCATGCCGCTGCTGGGCATCGACACCGAGTTCGCCGCCAAGTGGATCAATCTCTGCCAGGCCCACCTGGAGGAAGGAATCCGCGACCCCATCCGCTGCTATGAATATCTGGGCCGTTTCTATGTCCAGGAGGGCAACAAGCGGGTCAGTGTGCTGAAATATTTCGACGCCGACAGCATTTCGGCCAATGTGACGCGCATTGTGCCCCGTTATGCCGACCGCCCTCAGATCCGCAGCTACTATGAGTTCATGGACTTTTATGCCCTCAGCGGCATCTATTATCTGATGATGACGCAGGAGGGAGGCTATGCCCGCCTGCAGGCTGCCCTGGGCAAAAAGCCGGGGGAAAGGTGGTCGGATGACGACCGCAACGATATGCATTCCCTCTACAACTGGGTCAAAAAGGCCTATGCGGCCCGGGGAGCCGACCGGATGCGCCTGACAGTAGGGGACGTGATTGTGGTACTGCTGCGGGTATATACATTCCGGGAACTGCTGGAAAAGACCCCGGCAGAGATCGCCAAATGTCTGGATGCAGCGTGGGACGATGTCCTGGCGGTGGAACGCCCCGACTCGGTCAAACTCAGCACCAAACCCGCCGAGCCGGAGGCAACCCCGCTTCTGGCGCGCATCCTGCCCGGCATCCGCAGCACGGCGCCGGAGCATCTGCGGGTGGCTTTTGTCAACGAGCGCACCCCCGAGTCCAGCACCTGGACCAACTCCCATGAATTCGGCCGCACCCAGCTGGACCAGGTGTTCACCGGCAAGGTGGAGACGGTGGCCTACAACGGCGCTGTGCCCGGCAAAAACGACGAGCAGCTGGTGGAGCAGGCCATCGCGGAGGGGGCGGATGTGGTCTTTACCACCTCGCCCCAGCTGGCGGTGGCCAGCCTGCGGGCGGCGGTGCGCCATCCCGAGGTTCGCATCCTCAACTGCTCCATGGAGATGCCCTATGCCAGCATCCGCACCTATTACAGCCGCATCTATGAGGCAAAGTTCATCACCGGTGCCATTGCGGGGGCCATGGCGGCCAATGACCGGGTGGGCTTTGTGGCAAGCTACCCCATGCTGGGCGTGCCTGCCGACATCAACGCCTTCGCCCTGGGCGCCCGCATGGTCAATCCCCGGGTCAAGATCGATCTGCAGTGGACCTGCCTGCCCGGAGACCCCCTCAAGGCTTTTGCAGCCAAGGGCATTACGGTGGTGTCGGGGCGGGACACGCCCGCGCCGGGTCGCCCCAGCCGGGAGTTCGGCATCTTCCAGATCCGTCCCGGCGGGGTGCTGCAGGACCTGGCCTCGCCTTTCTGGCACTGGGGACAGTTCTACGAGCATGTGATTCGCAGCGTGCTGGACGGCAGCTGGAACAAGGACAAATCCGGCACCGACGGCAAGGTCGTCAATTACTGGTGGGGCATGAACAGCGGCGTCATTGATGTGCTGCTCAGCCGGGAACTGCCCCATGATCTGCGGCGGTTGGCCTCCCTGCTGCGGGCGGGCATCATGGCGGGCAACATCGACCCCTTTGCCTGCCACATCGTGGCGCAGGACGGCACCCTCAAAAATGAGGGCTTCCGCGGTTTTACGCCGGAACAGATTTTGCATATGGACTGGCTGTGCGATGCCGTGGAGGGGCATATCCCCGCCTATGAGGAATTGACCGAGGCATCCAAACCCATGTACCGGGTACAGGGCATTCACCGTGATGCCCTGCCGGAGGAGGACCGCGCCCTATGAAAATCCTTGCGGTTGCCGACGAGGAGTGCAAATCCCTGTGGGATTACTACAAGCCGGAAAAGATCGCCGGGGTGGACATCATTGTCTGCTGCGGCGACCTGGATGCCCATTATGTCAGTTTTCTGGCAACCATGGCGCCCCTCCCGGTGATTTATGTGCATGGCAATCATGATGAGAGTTATCTCCGTCAGCCGCCGGGCGGTGCCATTGACATTGATGACAGCGTCTTTGTCCACAACGGGATCCGCTTTGTGGGCCTGGGGGGCAGCTGCCGCTACCGCAAAGGAGCCTGGCAGTACACCGAGGCCGAAATGCGTGCCCGTATCCGCCGCCTTCGGGGCAAGATCGACCGTGTGGGCGGGGTGGACGTGGTGGTCACCCATGCCCCCATGCACGGCTACGGGGATTTCACCGACCTGCCCCACCGCGGGTTCACGGTGTTCCATGAACTGCTGGATGCCTACAAGCCCCAGCTGATGCTGCACGGGCATATCCACCTGAACTACGGCGCCAACATCCCGCGGGAACACCAGTACGGCCCCACCCGCATCGTCAATGCCTATGAGCGGTTCGAGGTGGAAGTGGAGCAGCGGGCGGTGGTGCGTCCCACTTTCTGGGAACGCTTTTTGGGGCATAAATAAGTCAGTATATCCGGACGCGCCAGTCACGCCCGGTGATTTGGAGGAAACAACTATGACAAGAGTCGGAGTATTGGGCGCAGGCACCTGGGGCATTGCGCTGGCACGGATGCTGGCCGTCAACGGCAAGGACGTCACGGTCTGGAGCGCATTGCCGGAGGAACTGAAGAACCTGCGTGCGACCCGCCGTCATCCCAATCTGCCGGGCATGGAACTGCCCGAATCCATGCACTACACCGCCGATATGGCGGAGCTGTGCGCGGACAAGGACCTGCTGCTGTTTGCTGTGCCGTCGGTCTTTGTGCGGTCCACCGCCAAAAAGGCGGCGCCCCATATTCCCGACGGCCAGCTCATCGTGGATGTGGCCAAGGGCATGGAGGAAAAGACCCTCATGACCATGTCCGAGATCATTGAGGACGAGCTCAAGCAGACGGCGGGCCATGCGCACTGCCATGTGGTGGCCCTGTCCGGCCCCACCCATGCCGAGGAGGTTGCCCGGGATCTGCCCACCCTCATTGTGGCCGCAGCCTCCGACGAAAAGGATGCCAAGCAGGTGCAGAAGATCTTCAATAACCCCAACTTCCGCGTCTATACCAACACCGACCGTCTAGGCACCGAGCTGGGCGGCGCCATCAAGAATGTCATTGCCCTGTCGGTGGGCATTGCCATGGGTCTGGGCTACGGCGACAACGCCAAGGCGGCTCTCATCACCCGCGGCAACGCCGAGCTCAGCCGCCTGGGGCTGGCCATGGGCTGCCGTGCCGAGACCTTTGCGGGCCTGTCCGGCATG
>JAHZHS010000029.1:6961-16351 GCA_019420135.1 Oscillospiraceae bacterium
CGGGCATGGGGGACCTGATCGTCACCTGCACCAGCATGCACAGCCGCAACCTGCACGCCGGTATGCTCATCGGCCACGGAATGTCCGCCGAGGAAGCCAGGAAGGAAGTGGGCCAGGTGGTGGAGGGCATCAACGCCCTGCCCGCAGCCAAGCGCCTGGAGAAGAAATACAAGGTGGAAATGCCCATCGTGGATGTGGTGGATGCCATCCTGTCTGGCAAACTGGCCGCACGGGACGCGGTGGCCTCGCTGATGGGCCGCAACCTGAAGAAAGAGTGATTCCGGCAGCTGCCGGAGAAAAGGAAGGTCTGCCATGATCAAGGCGGTATTTTTCGATATTGACGGGACGCTGGTCAGCTTCAACACCCACCGCATTCCCGACTCCACCAAGCAGGCGCTGAACCGCATGCGGGAGCGCGGGGTGAAGGTATTCATCGCCAGCGGCCGCCCGCCGGTGCAGATGGGCTTTCTGAAAGAGCTGGTGGACTTTGAATTTGACGGCTACGTGGTCATGAACGGCCAGTACTGCTACGATGCCCAGGGCGTCTACCACCGGGAATCCATCCCCACCGACTCTCTGCGGCAGCTGCTGCCCTACCTGGAACAGACGGGGCTGAGCTGCAGCTTTGTGGAGCTGGATTATGTCTATATCAACCGTATTACCCAGCCTGTAGTGGATCTGTATGATATGCTGGGCGGCACCGCCCGCATGGAGCCCACCGGCGATCCCGCCCGCTCCCTGACGCACACCACCTACCAGCTCAGCGCCTTCCTGCCCAGAGAGGAGGAGGGCACCCTGATGGAACACCTGCCCGGCTGCAAGGCAGCCCGCTGGAACCCCTATTTCACCGACATCATCCCCGCGGACGGCGGCAAGCCGGTGGGGCTGCAAAAGACGCTGGAGCGCTACGGCATCCGGCAGGAGGAATCCATGGCCTTCGGGGACGGCGGCAACGACATCGATATGCTGCGCTATGCGGGGATCGGCGTTGCCATGGGCAATGCCACCGACGACGTCAAGCAGGCTGCCGACTACGTCACCGCTGAGGTGGATGGAGACGGTGTCCAGCGGGCACTGGAATACTTCGGCGTGATCTGAGGCTGCGTTTTTCCCGCACAGAAAGGAGTGTCCTATGAGCAGACAGCTGAATCTGGCAGTCATCTCCACCAGCCGCATTGTGGCAGAGTTTGTGCAGCATCTGGAAGAAATGCCCGAGATCTCGGTCCGGGCACTCTGCTGCCGTCCCCAGAGCCGTCCCAAAGCGGAACAGTGGGCGGAGCAGTACGGCATTCCCGCCCTCTACACCGATGAGGCGGAGTTGCTGGCAGCGGGCGGCTTCGACGCCGTCTACATCGGCACCGCCAACCACCTCCACTATGACACGGCCCGGCGGGTACTGGAGGCCGGGTATTCGGTCATTCTGGAAAAGCCCTTCACTCCCACCGCCGCCGAGGCCCGGGCCCTGTTTGAGCTGGCGGACCAGAAGCAGGTTTTTCTGTTGGAAGCCATCACCACGCCCTATCTGCCGGCCTACCGCTTTCTCCAGGAACAGCTTTCCGCCATCGGCCCGGTGCGTGGGGCCATGGCCAGCTTTTGCGCCCGCAGCCGCCGGTATGACGACTACCTCCAGGGCATCTGGAATACCACCTTTGACCCTGCCTGTGCGGGCGGAGCCCTGTATGACATGAATGTCTACAACCTGCACTATCTGTGGGGATTGCTGGGCAGCCCGGTGCAGTGCACCTACCATCCCACGCGGGGAAGGGGAGGCATTGACACGGCGGGGCTGGCGGTGCTGCAATATCCCGAGTTTGCCGCCGCCTGCCTGGCGTCCAAGGATTCGGACGGGGAGAGCGGCTGTGTCATTCAGGGCACCGAGGGCCGCCTGGTCCTGCACGGAGGCACCAACGCCCTGGAGGAGGTGTACAGCGTGACCCACTCCCACCGGGGCGGGGGAGTCCGCACCGATGCCCCCCGGGCGGACCGTCACCGCATGGCCTACGAATTCGCCGCCTTTGCCCGCATCCTCACGGAGCAGGACCGAACCGCCGAGGCTGAGGCCCGCCGCCGTACCCTGGCGGTCATGGATATGATCGACGCCCTGCGCGCCCACGTCTGCGGCTGAGCCGCTTGCCAACAGACCAATAACAGCCGCGGAACATCCCGGGAGAACTCTCCCCGGCGGATGTTCCGCGGCTGTTTTGCGTGGATGAGAATGGCACCTCAGACGGACTTTCCGGGCTTGCGGCGCAGGGTGCGCAGATAAGCTTTCTGTTCCGGGGAGATGCGGTAGCTCTCGATGGCCTTCTGGATGGTCTTATTGTGGACCCACAGAGGGAGGCGCCCCTCCTCCAGAAAGGGCAGCGCCGCTTCCGGCTGCTTGGCCATGGCGGTGGCAAAGTACCAGGCAATCATCATGTTGATATAGTACTCCTCGCTCCGGATCTCTGCCGCCCAGTCCAGCCACTGGGGGACAAAGGCGTCGTCCAGATAAAACTGCAGCAGCATTCCCAGGGCAAAGCGCACGGTATAGGTGCGGCCGCTGTCCAGCCAGCGCCGGATCTGCCCCGGCAGGGCGTCGGGATGGCGGCGGAACGCCCGGGGGCTTAGCAGGTCGCAGGTGGCCCAGTTGTCCACAAAGGGCAGAAAGGCCTCCAGGGCGGCCACCGTCTCCCCGTAATCCCGCAGGGTGCAGATCAGCAGTCCGTGGAGGTTGTTTTCCTCGTAGTAGGTGTGGGGCAGCACCGAGAGAAAGACTTCGGCGGTGTCGCTGCCCCGGTATTCGGCTGCCAGTTTGCGCAGCAGCGGCATCCGTACCCCGATGACCGTCTCGGGCGGTACGGTGGGCATCAGCTTGGCCTGGAAGGCCTGATATTCCTTGTCCTGCAGGGCAAACAGCCTTGCCTGGATTTCTTCCACAGCGGGATTCACGGATGAATTCCCTCCCTTTGCAATCCTTTTACAGCGACCGATGCACCGGTGCATCGGCGGATGCCTGCATTATACCATATCCGCAGCGAAGGGACAAACAGCCGCCTCACACAGAGCAAAACGCTGTGCATGGCAGGGAACGGCTTCGCGGAGCTTTGTGCACAATGCTTCTTGATTTTGCCGTGTGGCGAACTATAATGGAAATTGGTATCATAAATATGGGAGAATGAAACATGACAACGAAAATTTCCGGATTGGTCAAACGGTATGTAATGCTCTGCGTGGGGCTGGCGATCATGGCTTTCGGAGTGGGCTTTTCCATCAAGGCCGGGCTGGGCACATCGCCCATTTCCAGCCTGCCGTATGTGCTCAGCCGCCTGACGCCCTTCACGGTGGGTGTCACCACCATCATGATGCACGTCACCCTGATCCTGCTGCAGATCCTGCTTCTGCGCAAAAAATACGACCCGGTGCAGCTCATGCAGCTGCCGGTGGCACTGATCTTCGGATCCCTGACCGACTTTGCCGTCTGGGCGCTGGATGGCGTCTCAGCGGGCAATTACCTGGAACAGTGGCTCCTCTGCGCGGTGGGCATTGTGCTGGTGGGCGTCGGCGTCAGCATGGAGGTCACCGCCAACGTGGTGACCCTGGCCGGCGAGGGCATGGTGCTGGCCGTCTGCAAGGTGTTCCCGGTAAAGTTTGCCAACGCCAAGATCGGAATTGAGGTTACCCTGGAGGGAATTGCCTCCACCGTGTCGCTCGTGGTCCTCCACCAGCTGGAAGGAGTGCGGGAAGGCACCGTGGCCGCCGCCATTCTGGTGGGCATGACCGCCCGCCAGGTCAACAAGCCCATGAAGCAGATCGCCGACCGCCTCTTTGGCTGAACTGGCAGATAAAAAGAGAAGCAGCCCTCCGGGAGAGCTGCTTCTCTTTTTGTATGTATTGCGGGGGAGGGCCAGACTCAGCCTTCCTCCTTGGAACCCATGAGCCAGGTGATCCAGGCGCCCAGGGCCGCCAGCACCAGGCCGATGATGAGCTCAGGCACGGAGAATCCGCTGAGTGCGTCGGCCGAGTAGAGGATGGCGAAGGGGGAGGAGACGATCAGACCGATGATGGCTGCATAGGTCTGGCAGGGGAAGCGGTTGAAGAGGTACTCGATGATCTTGGCAATGAGGAAGATGCCCAGCACCACACCGATGGCAAAGGGAGCCAGCAGCAGGCAGTTGTTGATGACGCCGCCGAGGTCCAGATCCTTGAGCATGGTGACGGTGCCGGTAACCAGGGAGAGGATGGTGCTGTAATAGCCCAGTACCATCAGCACCATGCTGCCGGAGACGCCGGGGATGACCATGGTGGCGCTGGCAATCAGGCCCAGCAGGAACAGCAGGATGACGGTGCCGAAATCCACCGACAGGGTTTTGATGGCGCCCTCGGAGCCCTGCAGCAGGGGCAGGCCGATGCCGATGGCCAGCAGCACCAGGAAGGAAATGACCTCGCCCACACCGATGCGGCGGCCGGGGGTCTTTTTCAGATTCTTCCGCAGGCTGAGCCACAGGATGGGCAATCCGCCCAGAATGAGGCCCACAAAGGTCAGGCAGGTAGCCAGCACATGGTTGGCCAGCAGATACTCCAGCAAAAAGCCGAAGCCCACGATGCCGATGACCATGCCGATGCCCAGAGGAATGAGCAGCTTCATGCTCTGCTTGAAGTGCTTGAACAGGCCGGTGACCGCGCTGATGAGCTTGTCGTAGATGCCCATGGACACCGCCATGGTACCGCCCGACACGCCGGGAATGACGTTGGCGATACCAATGACGATACCGCGGAGGATATTCAGTACAGCATTCATAAGAATATGCTTTCCTTTCTGTGGGAGATTTTTGTGCGGATCAGGCGGGCCCGGGAGGACGGCGGGAAAATCCGCCGCATCAGACCCGCAATTTTTAATTTTACCCTATTTGTGCCCTGGGCGCAAGCCAAAAACGAGATTCTTTGGCGTTTTTTCGAAACTTTTCCCGCTGCCTGCCGTCAGATGTCCCGGCAATGCCCAAAACCGGGAAGAACCATCCCGGCAGCAAAACAGGCGGTGCTGTTGCGTCGGCACCGCCTGTTTTTCAGGATTCTTTTTCTGCAGGGCACTGGTAGCGGGCCTTGCCCCGGGTGGACTTTCCGTATTCGATGGCCTCGGCAGGGCAGCCGCTGATGCAGGCCATGCAGTGGGTGCAATGCTCCCCCCAGACCGGACGGCCGTTTTCCATGCGGATGTTGCCCAGGGGACAGACCTTCTCGCACTTGCCGCAGGAGACGCAGGCATCCGAGACGGTGAATTTCTTGGGCTGCATGTTGAAGCGGTAGAAAAGCGTGTTCACCACGCCGGATTTGAGCTTATCGGCAAAACCGGGAGTATGCTCGGTGGCATCCTTGCCGGCCAGGATGCGGTCGGCACAGCTGCGCAGAACGGCGGGGGCTGCAGCCAGCAGTTTCTGCGTCTCCTCCTCGGTGGGAGCAGGGAAGAGGACGATATAGTTGTCCGGCATCACGACGGAGAAGGTGCCGTGGCAGACAAGACCCATCGCCTCGCACAGGGCACGGTTGGCGGCAGGAGCGTTGCCCACCTCGCCGCCGCAGGTCATGACAAAGTAGGCATCCCGGCTACCGGAAAGCCTGGCACTGCGAAGAAAACCGGCGAAAGCGCGGGGGATCTGCCAGCAATAGGTGGGGCAGACAAAGACCCAGGGCTTCTGGGAGGAAAACTCTCCCGCAATGCCATCGCGGATATAGCGGAAGGCGTCCACACAGTCGTCCTGCAGATATTCCGCCAGCAGGCGGGCGCAATACCGGCTGTTGCCGGTGCCGGAAAAGTAAAGGATCATAAAAGATCAGCCTCCTTGAAAAGGGATGCACGGTGGGAACGGGAAAATCAGAATGCCATCTGGTCCGGGGCGATGCGGTCTTTTTCAGTGACCGGACGGATGGGGCGGCAGGGGGAACCCGCGGCCACCACGCCGGCGGGAATGTCGTGAGTGACCACGCTGCCCGCGCCGATGACCGAGCCCTTGCCGATGGTGACGCCTCCGCAGACTACCGAGTTGGCGCCGATCCAGACATCGTCCTCCAGTGTGATGGGGGCGGAAGTGCTGATGCCCTCCGAGCGCTGGGCGGCATCAACGGAATGGCCGGAGCAGGCCAGACAGACGCCCGGTGCAATGAAGGCACCCGCCCCGATGTGAACGGGGGAGGTGTCCAGGATGATGCAGTTGTAATTGATGACGGCCAGACCATGGGTGTGGATGTTGAAGCCGTAGTCACAGTGAAAGGTGGGCTCAATGAAAGTCAGGGGAGAACAGCTGCCCAGCAGCTGCTCCAGAATTTCCCGGCGGCGCTGGGGCTGATCGGGAGGCAGCTGGTTGTATTCCCAGCACAGCCGCTGAGCCTTTGCCTTGAACTCGGGGGGAATGTTTCGGTTTTGCCCCACATAGCCCTCGGGGCTCTTGAGGATTTCCAACAGATCCATATTGTATTCCGCTTCCTTTTTTCAATGGGTTATCTGTGGGCAGACCGGCTGGGGTCATCCCGCAGCTCTTCCAGCCGTGCGGTGTCCAGCAGGGTCACCATGCCACGGGAGACCTTGACCAGGCCCTGGCTTTGAAAGTATCGCAGCATGCGGGTGATCACCTCCCGGTGAGATCCCAGATGGTTCGCGATGGTTTCGTGGGTGATTTTCAGACGGCGGGTCTTTTCGATGGCGGCCTCCTGCAGCAGAAATTCCGCCACCCGCTTGTCCATGCTCTTCCACATGAATTGCTGCATCCGCCACATGACTTCCGAAAAGCGGCTGGCCATCAGTTCATTGGTATAGTTGGCCACGGCAGCGGACTCGGCCATCAGGCTCTGGTAGACCTCCGGGGCGATGACCCAGAATTCGGTGTCCTTCTCCGCCTGAAAGGTGACGTCAAAGTGGATGGACTGTATGATGCAGGTGGCAGAAAACAGGCACATGTCTCTCTCAAACAGGCGGTAGATGGTGATTTCCCGCCCTTCGTCAGAAAAGACATAGGCCCGCAGCTGTCCGGTCCGGATCAGGTACAGACCGGTTCCCGCGGTGCTTCCGTCGTGCAGGATGGTACCCCTGCTCACTTTCTGGAAAGAAAGGGAGTCCAGAAGGCGCTGCTGCTGCTGGATTTGCAGTTGATCCCAGATGGGGAAATAGTCCTGAAAGCTCATCTCGTGTTCCTCCCCGTGGTGTCCTCAGTATACGGGGGAAAAGGGTGCGCTGTCAATCACATTGGCAACAGAAATTCGGAAAATGCAATGCTCCGGGTTTTCTTTCACGTTTAATATTTTGTCTTAAAAAATTGCGCCAGGGTGATCTGATCACAGACAAAATCCCGCCGCCGCGGTATACTGTAGGCGAACCGGAACGAGAGACTCCGGACGGCATTGTTGTGTTTCAGGAGATCAGACAGAGGCTGCGGAAAAATGCAGTCGGCTGTACCGGAGAGTTTCAGACGGAATATCAAATAAGGAGGTTTTTCTATGAGAAGTATCACGAAATTGGATCTGCAGTATGCCCATCGGTTTTACGGCTTCAAAGGCGAAGCACAGTACCTTCACGGACACACCGGTGTTCTGACCATCGAAGTGGAAGATACCATCAACGAGGGTGTCAACATGGTGTTCCCCTGCAACGAGATCCAGAAAGCCGCCTGGTCTTTGCTGCAAAACTTTGATCACGCCCTGATTCTGCGGGAGGATGACCCGCTGCTGCCTGCGATCCTGAAGGTCTATGAGGAGCAGGGCATCCGCAATGGCGCGCCGCAGAACAAGATGAAGGGGCCCGCCTTCCAGACCGAACTGGCCACCGCTTACCCCGAGTGCCGCCTGGTGGTCACCAAGGAGACCCTGACGGTGGAGGGCATGATTAAGATCGTCTATGATCTGCTGAAGGATAAGCTGAATATCGCCAAGATCACCTTTACCAGCGGTGTCAACGCAGCATCCGCAGAGTTTGAGACCCGCAACAAGATCGATCGCTGCCCGCTGTGCGGCATTGCGCTGGATGAAAACGGCGTCTGCCCCAAGTGCGGGTATCGCAAGAGCTGAGTCCGGCGCGGCCCGGAGTTTCCTGACTGAGTCCCATACCGGGGAAAGAGCCCGGTAAGAATTTGCAGTGCGCCAGGCCTGTGGGGGAGAACCCGGGGTCTGGCGCGCTGTTGCTTTTGCGGAAGAGCGGTGTGATGGGGAAAATAGTAGCAACAGGAGGCGACCATGCAATATCGAATTTTGCCGGTTCTGATGGCTTCGGCGCTGCTCCTGAGCAGCTGTGCCCTGCCGCCGGAGGCCGGACACGAGACAAATGCAGAGCAGTACGGGCAGACAGCGGAGCAGGCCCTGGAGGAGAGTGAGTATATGGATACGACGGAAAACGTCATCTATCTGGCGGGAGGCTGTTTTTGGGGGATCGAATCCCTGATGCAGTCCATTCCCGGTGTGATCGACGCCCAGAGCGGTTATGCCAACGGCACCGGCGAGGAGGACGCCAATTACCCCACGGTAAGTACCGGCCGGACGGGGTTCCGGGAGACGGTCCGGGTGGAGTACGACCCGGAACAGGTCAGCCTGGATGCCCTGCTGATGGCTTATTTTTACGTCATCGATCCCACGGTGGAAAACCGTCAGGGAAACGACCGGGGCAGTCAGTACCAGACAGGTGTCTACTATACCAACGCCAAGGCCATGGAGACGGTAAAGCGCATTGCAGAGCTGGAGCGCAGCCGCAGCAAGGAATTCCGGGTTGAGATCGGCCCGCTGCGCAATTTTTACCCGGCCGAGGAATACCATCAGGATTACCTGGAGAAGAACCCGGGGGGCTACTGTCACATTCCCCGGGAGGAGATCGAGCTGTTTTCCAAACTGCGCATCGATCCGGGAGAGTATCAGAAACCGGCAGCGGAGGCCATTCGGGACAAGCTGACGGCGGAACAGTACCGTGTCACCCAGCAGAGCGGCACCGAGCAGCCCTTTGCCAATGAGTTCTGGGATCGGTTTGAGAAGGGCATCTATGTGGATGTGGTGACGGGAGAGCCGCTGTTTTCCTCCACCGACAAGTTTGAAAGCGGCTGCGGATGGCCGGCCTTTTCCAAGCCCATCGAATCGCCGACGGTGGTGGAATTGCCGGATGACAGCCACGGCATGCACCGCATTGAGGTGCGCAGCCGGGCAGGGGACTCTCATCTGGGACATGTGTTCAGCGGCGATCCGGAATCGCCCAACGGTGTGCGCTACTGCATCAACAGCGCAGCGCTGAGATTTGTGCCCTATGCCAAAATGGAAGCGGAAGGGTATGGCTATCTCTTGGATTTGTTCGATGGAAGCTGACCCGGAAACCGGTATAGGAAAGCGGAGTACCATCAAAAGATCTGTTCAGATCCCTGTATGATACTCCGCATGGTCGGAGTG
>JAHZHS010000003.1:0-1813 GCA_019420135.1 Oscillospiraceae bacterium
GTCCTTCTCCTCCTGGGAGAGTTCCAGGTAGTTGGTGTCGCCGGTCCAGTCCACGCCGGAACCATTGTCACCGCTGGGCAGGTCAGCGCCCTCGCCGCCGGAGCGGGAGAAGACGACGATGGCAGCGTCGCCGTACTCGGCGAAGCTGGAAGAGTTGGCGCTCTCCACCTCAGACCAGGGTGCCTCGTTGACCGAGTACTCGCTGTTGGCGGCCAGGGCATCGGAGATGGCGCTGGGGGTCACGCGGCTGTACTTGGAGGCAATGTCCTCGGAGGAGTACCAGTCCCACAGAGTCTGGTTGACCTCGATGCCCTGCGCTTCCAGCGCATCCTTCAGCGTGGGAGCGGAGGAGGTATCCACCGCACCGGAGCCGGTGCCGCCGTACATCAGGTCCACAGAGCCGCGGGCAAACAGGCTGACCTTTGCGCCGCCGGCCAGGGGCAGGGCGTTGTTGTTGTTCATCAGCAGGGCTGCGCCCTCGGCCTCAACGGTGGCGCAGAGTTCCTCTTCATAGGACTCGCGCTCCTCGTCGGAAGCAAAATCGCTGGTGAAATAGTTGGTGTCCTCATCGGTGTCGCCCTTGATGATCCGATAGGTATCGGCATCCAGAGCAACGTTGATGGTGGTCTCGTACATGGGCGCCACGACAAAGGTGGCAACCAGTGCCGCCACCGTCAGAACAGCGCACAGTGCAGTCAGGACTGACCACAATGTTACTTTCGGCTTCTTCTGCATGTTTTGTCCTCTCTTCCGTACATCAATATTTTTATCCTGCCGGCTGTCGGCCACCGACAGGGATAAACAAAATCCGCAGGAGCGACATATCCCTCTGCCATGGGCAGAGCGGACGCCTCCTTTTGTCGGATGTCAGCCCCCCGAGGGGGCCTGATGTACCGGGCCTTGCCCGGATTCTTCTTCTCTTACAATTTTCTTAACACAATAGAAAAATTTTCTCTTAAACCCAGTTTGCGCTGTTGCTGCTCTTGGCGGTGAGCTTGTAGGCGGGGTTGGGGGTATCGACCTTGTGCAGGGTGGCGGCATCGCGGCAGGGGCCGGCGACGGCTTCCAGCTTGGTCTCGGAGGTGAGCTTCACCCGGAAGGTGAAGATCTTGTCGGCCTTCTGGGTCTCCGCCAGCTTGCCGTCCACATAGAGGGAGACTTCCGGCTGGTTGGAGTAGATCTTGACGGTGGTCTCGTCGCCGGTGCGGTCGGCGAAGCGCTTGCCGCAGATGTGGACAAAGGCGTCCTTGCTCCAGAAGGCCTTGTAGGCGTAGAAGGAATCCTTCTTGGTCTTGCGGTCGAAGGTGACCAGGCCCTTGTGGTTCATGCCGGGTTCGCCGCCCTGATCCCGGGCGTCGGCCGCAAAGTCGAACATGTTCCACACGTGGGTGGACCACATATAGGGATGACGCTCAAAGCACTTGAGCATGAATTCGTGATAGACGGCCTGATATTCCTCGGTGTGGTCGCCGCGGTGAGGCTTGTCCGAGTGCAGGTTGGGCATGGCCTCGCAGCCGTACTCGGAGTAGCCCAGGCAGCGGTTGGGGTAGCACAGGTGGAAGAAATCAATCCACAGATCGTTGAGGAAGAGGCCGGGGACATACCAGCCCAGGTAGAGGTTCCAGCTCACCAGGTCGGTGATGTGGGCCACCTTGTTGAAGGGGCCGCACATGGCGTAGCAGGCCAGGGTGGTGGGACGGGTCTTGTCCATCTCGTGGCAAAGGTCGTTGAGCACCCGGTGGTTGTCCAGCATGTCGGCCTTGTCCTTGGTGGAGATGGTGATCTCGTTGGAGACGCCCCAGCAGACGATGGA
>JAHZHS010000003.1:1823-45344 GCA_019420135.1 Oscillospiraceae bacterium
GGGGATCTCGGCCAAGACGATCATGCCGTACTCGTCGCACAGATCGTAGAAGTACTGGTCGTGCTGGTAGTGGGCCAGGCGGATGGTGTTGGCGCCGATCTCACGGATCAGGTCCATATCCTCCTTGTGCATCTCCTTGGTGAGGGCGTTGCCGATGCCCTTGCGGTCCTGATGGCGGGAAACGCCGTGCAGGGGATAGCGCCGGCCGTTGAGGAAGAAGCCCTCCTTGGGGTCCACCCGGAAGCTGCGCACGCCGAAGCGGCAGGAGACCTCGTCCACCGCCTTGCCGCCCTCGCTGAGCCGGAGGGTGGCGGTGTAGAGATAGGGGTCCTCCACGCCGTCCCACAGATGGACCTGGGGGATGGTGAGGGTGACGTCGGTGCCCTTGCCGGAAGCCACTTCCTTGCCGGAAGCGTCGGTGAGGGTGACGGTGACGTCGGGGGTTTCCACGTTGGTCCAGCTCTCCACGCGGACGGTGCCGTTCTTGCCGTCCACGGTGGGGGTGACCTTGAAGCCGGGGCCGCCGAAGTGGTCCATGTCAAAGTGGGCCTTGCTGACCACCACCAGGTCCACATCGCGGTAGATGCCGCCGTAGAAGGTGAAGTCCGCCTTCTGGGGATAGACGCGGTCGTTCTTGCTGTTGTCGGCCACAACGGTCAGGGCGTTGTCGCCGGCCAGCAGGGCGGTGACGTCCGCCCGGAAGGTGGAGTAGCCGCCGTCGTGGTGGATGACCTTCTGGCCGTTGAGGGTGACGTCCGCCGAAGCGTTGACACCCTGGAACTCCAGATACACTGCCTGGGTGGCAGGGTCAAAGTCGGGGCGGGCAAAGCTGCGGGTGTAGGTGCAGCTGCCCCGCCAGTAGTCGTTGCCGCCATCCTGGCCGTCAATGGCGTTCCAGGTATGGGGAACATCCACGGCGACCTCTTTGCGGTCGGGACCACAGAAGGTCCAGCCTTTGTTCAGGGAAATCCGGTTACGCATGTTCCATCTCCTTGTCTGGGCCCCTGACCGGGGCCGGGTGTGCAATTTTGCCGGTTTTTTGCACAACTCCACGGCGGCCGCTGTGCACATTAACGGATGATAACTATTTACAATTTAACATTTCAGTCATAAAATAGCAACGGCTTTTTCACAAGTGGACAAAAAAGCGACCTAAGTGGTTTCGACCTGCTCATAAAATTCTGTCAAATTTGTGCATGTTCAACAAAAAACTAACAATCTCCCTGTCCGCAAGGCGGGGACAGTCCGGGCTCCTGCAAAAACCGCGGGTCGATTCCGGATGCCCATGCCGCAGCCGCAGTCCTTTTTCCGGCAGCATCTTGCCCCTTTGCCCGGCGGGAGAACCGGGCAACCCCGGAAGGGCTTTTCTTTTATACGGTGAAAGGGTATAATAAACGGATAAGAGCGGGTGGGGGAAACTCTGCCCGCACGCCCCCGGAGCATTTCCGGAGAGTCTCAGGAGAAAGGAGCCCGGCCATGGCACAGCAATCCCCCGCATCCCAGCCCCGGCGCATCCTGCTCATCCACACCCGCTACCGCCTGCCCGGGGGCGAGGACGCCGTCTTTGAGGCCGAGCGCACCATGCTGGAGCGGTCCGGCCACGCCGTCACCGTCTACGAGCGCAGCAACGGGGAAGCCTCGGGGCTTTTGGGGAAACTGCTGCTGCCCTTCCGGGCCATTTTCAGCTTCAAGGCCATGAGGGAGGTGCGGGCCCTCATCCGCCGGGATCACATCCAGCTGGTCCACGTCCACAACACCCTGCTGGTGACCAGCCCCTCGGTGTTCCTGGCCTGCCGCAAAGAGGGGGTGCCCGTCGTCCAGACGCTGCACAACTTCCGGCTGTTCTGTCCCAACGGCGTGCTGCTGCGCCAGGGCAAGGTCTGCGAGGACTGTCCCCATCACAGCCTCTTCTGCGCCGTGCGCCATGCCTGCTACCGGGGCAGCCGGGCGGAGAGTCTGGTCTGTGCGGCGGTGTATGCCGTCCACCGGCTGCTGGGCACCTACCGCCATGTTTTTCTCATCACCCCCACCGCCTTTGACCGGGACAAGCTGCTGGAGTTCAACGCCCTGCATCCCGTCTTTGACCCGGCGCGGCTGTACGTCAAAGCCAACCCGGTGAGCGTCACCCTCCCCGCCGGGGCGCCCTACTCCTTTGCGGCCCGGAAACGCCAGATCGTCTATGCCGGGCGGCTGGAGGAGCTGAAAGGCCTGCGCACCGTGCTGGAGGCCTGGAAGCTGCTGGCCCGGGACCCCGCTGCCCCCCGGCTGATCCTGGTGGGCAGCGGCCCCCTGGAAGTCTGGGCCCGGGAACAGGCCCTGCCCAACGTGGAGTTCCGGGGCACCCTGGCCCCCAAAGACCTCCACGCCCTCATGGCGGAGAGCATGGCGGTGGTGGCCGCCAGCCTCTGCTACGAGAGCTTTGCCCTGGTCCCCTCCGAGGCCCATCTGCTGGGCACGCCGGTCCTTGCCAGCGCCCTGGGCAACGTGGGGGCCTCGGTGACGGAAGGGGTGGACGGGCTGACCTTCGCCCCCGGGGATGCCGCCGACCTGGCCAGGGCGGTGCGGGCGCTGCCCCAGGCCCTGGCCGGGATGGACCCCGACGTCATCCGCCGCACCGCCCTGGAAAAGACCGGGGCGGGCAGCGGGGAAGCCTGCCGCCGTCTCACCGCCATCTACGGGGAGATCTGCGCCGGGGCTGCCGGGCGCTGAATGGCCCTATACATTATATAAAATAATAAACATACAGAAACATCGGGAAATTCCACGCATTTACAAGGAGAAGTTCCATGAATCAGGTGTACCGGGCGCTGCACATGCCGCCGGACCGTCTTTTCAAAAAGCTCACGGGCTGCAAGGAGATCTACACCATCGCCGTCCGTCCCATCCCCGCCGAGGCTCCTCTGCCCGCGCTGGGGGAGGGGGCCTATACCCCCATGCCCTTTGACGGGCGCACCTGGTACGCCGACCCGCTGCTCTACCACCACGGGGAGGAGCGGTGGATCTTCTGCGAGGCCTTTGACCTGGCTGCCGGGCGGGGAGACATCGCCGCCATTCCCCTGGCCGGGGACGGCAGCCTGGGCGAGCCCCGGACCGTGCTGTCTACCGGCAGTCATCTGTCCTTTCCCACCGTCTTTGACTGGCGGGGGGAGATCTGGATGATCCCCGAGTCCAGCGCCTGCCATACCATCGACCTCTACCGCTGCGCCGAGTTTCCCGGCAGGTGGGAGCAGGCGGCCCGCTTCCCGGTGGGCTGCGAGCTGTGCGACACCATCCTGCTGGACAAAACCGACGAGGAGCTGACCCTGCTGTGCAGCGAGACCCGGCCGGAAAACCAGCTCTACACCCGCTACCGCCGCTACACTCTGCGCCACACGGCGGGGGAGGCGGACCCCCAGACCCACGACTTTGAGCTGGAGCCGGACGAGCCCTTCAACCTCCAGCACCGGGAGTACGGCCTGGGCTTCCGCAACGCCGGGCCCATGTTCCAGATGGGGGGCCAGACCATCCATCCCACCCAGGTGAGCACCAAGGTGGACTATGGGGTCTACCTGCAGTTTTTTGCCCGCCGGGGGGCCAGCGAGATCCCCCTCTGCGCGGCGGAACCCCACATCGTCACCATCACCGGCCTGAACCGGGCCGACGTGGTGGGCATCCACACCTACTGCCGGGATGACCGGTTCGAGGTCATCGACGCCCGCTATCTGACCCGCCTGCCCAAGCAGCCCGGCGCCCCGGTCCCGGGGACAGGGGAGAACCCCGCCCCCTCCGGGGAGGAAAGCGGCAGCCGGGATACCGACCTCTGATCTTGCCTTTTCCCTGCGTTTTTCCCTGGATTATTGCGCGTTTTTGCCTTTCACCCCATTCAGGAGGCTTTCATGCTGACCATTGCCATCCCGCAGCTCTACTGCGGTGCGTCCGGCCGGAAGGGCGCCTACAACCGGCAGGAGGTGGGCCTGGCCCGGGCCTTTGCGGCCCTGGGCTGCCGCGCCCTTGCCGTCTACCCGGACACCTCCCTCGCCGCCCCCGAGGCCGAGGATCTGGAGCCGAACGTCCGGGTGCTCTATCTGCCCGCCCGGGCCCTGTCCGTCCACGCCTTCTACAAGAGCTGGCAGCCCCTGCTGGACGAAGGGGTGGACGCCGTCCACGTCATGGGGGACAACTCCCTGGGCGTGCCGGGGCTCTACCGGTTCTGCCGCAAACACGGCATCTTCTTTTACTCCCAGCTGGGGGCGCTGAAAAGCGATTCCCGCACCCCTGCCGTCCGGCTGGTGATGGACCTGCTTTTGCGCCGCAACCTCGCCGTCTACCGCCGCACCCCCACCTACGCCAAGACCCCCGCCCTGGCCCGGGAGATGGAGCGCCTGGGGGTCTCCTGCGCCGGGGTCATGCCGGTGGGGCTGGACACCGCCATCATCCCCATGATCCCCGGCACCCCCGCCGAGATGCGGGCGGAGCTGAAGCTGGACTCCGCCGCCCGGTATCTCCTCTTTGTGGGGCGGCTGGACCCCTACAAGCGGCCCATGGCCCTGCCGCCCCTCATGGAACAGCTGGGGGCGGAATGGCACCTCATCGTCATCGGCCAGGGCTCCCTGGCCGGGGAGCTGGACGCCGCCATGAAGCCCTTCGGCGACCGGTACACCCGCATCCCCAAGCTGCCCAACACGGCGGTGCATGCCTACTACCATGCCTGCAACGTCTTTGTCAACTTAAACGACCACGAGATCTTCGGCATGAGCCTGCTGGAGGCCATGTATGCCGGCTGTCCCCCCGCCGCCCGCCGGGCGCCGGGGCCCGAGCTCATCATTGAGGACGGGGTATCCGGGGTGCTGGCCGATTCCGACGCCGCCCTGCCCGACGCCGTCCGCCGGGCGGCCGCCGACCCCGAGATGGGCCCTGCCGCCCAGCGCCGGGGGAACGAGCACTTTCTCTGGGGCAACAGCGCCGAGACCGCCCTGGCCATGCTGGAAAAGAGGGGAGTGCCCGCCCATGGATAACGACGCCAAGATTTTACAGAAAGCCCGGGATCTGTACAAAGCAATGCGGTTCGGCTGGCGGTACCGGGGCGTGGAGATCATGGACGCCGAGGACGGCAACAACTACATTGCCCAGTGCATCCGCTGGGGACGGCCTTTCTGGGCCGGGCGGTGCGGCGCCACCGAGATGCGCTGCATGGCCGAATACCTGAACCAGACAAAAGGGGAGAGCGAGCACTTTTCCCCCAAGATCCGCGCCGAGATGCGGGATCTGTCCGGCATGTTCCCCACCGACGACGCCACCCTGGAGCGGTTCTGCAAGCTCTACGCCGACGCCGCCCACACCGCCGACCTGCTGGCTCTCTGGGATGTGGGGGCCGAGCGGGAGGTCATCCGGGGCTGCTGCGCCGAGACCCGCTTTGCCAAGCTGCGGGCGCTGGAACCCTACTACCATGCGTCCCCCTGGTCGGCGGCGCTGGCGGGCAAGCGGGTACTGGTGGTCCATCCCTTTGCAGACACCATCCAGAGCCAGTACGCCCGGCGGGAACAGCTCTTCCAGAATCCCGACGTCCTGCCCGAATTTGCCTCCCTGCGGGTGGTGAAGGCGGTGCAGGGTCTGGGCGGGCAGGAGACCGGCTACCACAGCTGGTTCGACGCCCTCACCGCCATGGAGGAGGAGATGGCAAAAGAGCCCTTCGACGTGGCGGTCATCGGGGCGGGGGCCTACGGCCTGCCCCTGGCCGCCTTCTGCGCCCGGGAGCTGGGCGTCCAGGCGGTGCAGATGGCGGGGGCCACCCAGCTGCTCTTCGGCATCCGGGGCAAGCGGTGGGACGACCATCCCATCCTCTCCCGGCTGTACAACGACGCCTGGGTCCGCCCCGGCCAAAACGAGGGCATCCGCAACAAGGATGCCGTGGAGGGCGGCAGCTACTGGTAAGCCGCCCGGCACAACCCGATGAAAATTTACAGGAAAGGAGCAGGCCCATGCGCATTCTGATGATCGGCAGCGCCCTGACCGTCAACGGCGGCATCCAGCGGTATATCCAGAATCTTCTGGGGTCCATGGACCTGGCCCGCTACACGGTGGACCTGCTGGCCACCCATGCCCCCGAGGGGGTTCCCAGCGGGGAGGACGCCCTGCGCGCCGCCGGGGTCCGCCGCATCTACTGGATGCCCGGGGACGACAAGCAGCGGCTGTTTTTCTATCCCGGGTTCTTCCGGCAGCATAAGGACTACGACATCATCCATTTCCACACCACCAGCAAGGTCAACGCCCTGGCCTGCGGGGTCATCCGCCATGCCTGCCCGGGGGCAAAGCTCATCGTCCACAGCCACATCGTCTACCCGCCCATGACCCTGAGCTGGCAGATCGCCCACCGGTTCTACCAGCGCTGGGCGGACTACTTCCTGGGCTGCAGCGTGGCGGCGGGACGGTTCGTCTTTGGGGACCACATCGACGAAAAGCCCAACTTTGCGGTGGCCTGCAACGCGGTGGACAAAGGCCGCTTTCACCCCGACGGCGCTGCCCGGGCGGACATCCGGGCCCGGTACGGCGTGGCCGATACCGACAGGCTGGCGGGCTTTGTGGGGCGGTACAACCACCAGAAAAACCTTTTGTATCTCCTGGACATCTTCGCGGCCATGCACTCCGCCGACCCGGCCTGGAAGCTCATGCTGGTGGGCGGGGGAGAGGACAAGCCCGCCGTGGACGCCAAAATTGCCGCCCTGGGCCTGGGGGAGGCGGTCATCCAGACGGGGGTGCAGGACAACGTCCCCGCCTACATGAACGCCTTCGACCTGTTTCTGCTGCCCAGCGAGTTTGAGGGCAGCCCGGTCACCCTGGTGGAAGCCCAGGGCTGCGGGGTGCCCTGTCTTGCCTCCACCAACGTCCCCGCCGACGGCTCGGTGACGGGGCTGGTGGAGTTTCTGCCCCTGTCGGCGCCCTTTGCCCGGTGGGCGGACACCGCCCGGCGGATCGCCGACTGCGGGGTGCACCAGAGCCGCTGGGACAGGCTGGAGGCCGCCGGGTATGAGCTGGGTACCGCCGCCCGCCGGATGGAGGCGCTGTACGACGCCCTGGTCCCCGCCGCGGCCCCCCGGAAGGAGGCTGCCCCGTGATCTACGCCGAACTCACCGGAGGACTGGGCAACCAGATGTTCCTCTACGCCTTCGCCCGGGCGCTGGCCCTGCGCACGGGGGAGGAGGTCACCCTGCTGGACCGGGAGGACTGGAAGTCCGGTTCCCCCGCCCACACCCGCTGCGCCCTGAGTGCCCTGCGCCTGCCGCCCCAGGTGCACATCCAGGCCGACGCCGCCTTTGCCAAGCACCATCTGCCGGTGCAGAACGCCCTGAAGGTCCTCATGATCCGTCACGAACAAAAGGGCGGCATGATGGCTCAGAACTGGCAGCCCTTTGAGGCGAAGATGGCGCCCCTGCTCAACGCCCTGGGCCTGCATTTCGTCACCGACGGCTATGTACCCTGCCGCCGGAAAAAGGGGCTGCATTTCCCGCCCGACCTTCTGGCCTGGGGGTATTTCCAGAGCGAGGCCTACTTTGCCGACCACAAAGACATCATCCGGGCGGAACTGCGCCCGGTGAACGCCCCCGACCCCGACCGGGCGGCGGCCATCGGGGCGGCGGAGTGTCCCGTCTGCCTGCATCTGCGCCGGGGAGACTACCAGAACCCCGAGAACGCCGCCCTCCAGGTCTGCACCCCGGCCTACTACGCCCGGTGCTGCGCTCTGGTGAGGGAACAGTGGCCGGAGGCGACCCTCTTTGTCTTTTCCGACGACATTCTCTGGGCCCAGGATCATCTGGACACGGCGGGGCTGCCCGCCGTCTACCTGACCCCGGGCAGCGCGGCGGGGGATCTGGCCCTCATGCAGCTGTGCCGCCACTTCATCATCAGCAATTCCACCTACAGCTGGTGGGCCCAGTATCTGGGGGATGCCCCCGACAAGCAGGTCTACGCTCCCGACCGCTGGTACGCCAACGGCAAGGAGAGCGCCCTCTATCTGCCCGGATGGACGCTGGTGTCCACTGCCGGACAATGACCCGCAAGGAGTAACACAAGGACAGGAGGTGCCGCCATGCGGCGGGAAGGCAAGATCCGGTTTTCGGTCATCGTGCCGGTGTACAATGTGGAACAATACCTGCCCCTGTGCGTCAAGAGCGTGGTGGAGCAGGCGGGGGACCCGGACTGGGAGTGCATCCTGGTGGACGACGGCTCCACCGATACCTCGGGGGCCATGTGCGACGCCTTTGCCGCCGAGTGCCCCGGGGTCGTGGCCCTGCACCAGAAAAACCAGGGCCTGGCCGGGGCCCGCAACACCGGCATGGCCGCGGCGGCGGGGGAGTGGCTGCTCTTTCTGGACAGCGACGACGAATGGCCCGCCGGCATGCTCCAGAATCTGCGCGCCGCCCTGGACGCAAACCCCGGCTTTGACTGGTATGTGGCCCGGTATCTGTCTCTCGACGAGGGGGACGGCACCCTGCGCGCCCCCTCCGCCATCAACTTTGAGCCCGGCCCCTTTGAGAGCGAGGACTACGCCGCCCGGGTCAAACGGCTGTACGACAGCGCCCACTGGTCGGTGTGGAAGTTCTGCCTGCGGCGGCAGTTTCTGCTGGACAGCGGGGTGGAGTTCTGGACGTCGGTGGTGTGGGCGGAGGATTACCCCTTCGACCTGCTGCTGCTGCTCCACTGCAAAAGGCTCTGTTTCATCGACATGGTCATGACCCATTACCGGGAAAACCGGGCGGGCAGCCTGATGAACTCCAACCTCCCCAAGCATTTCACCGGCATTCTGGCGGCGGTGCGGGGCTTTGCCCAGGTCTTTGCGGAGGGGCAGTGTCTCCCCGCCCAGCGCAACGAGATTCTCCGCCGCACCGCCAACGCCTTCTGGCCGGAGGCCCGGGCCGCCGCCTGCCGGGACAAGGCCGTCCGCCATGCCTGCGCCCCCCTCATCGATCAGTGCCGCCCCCTCTACGACCACGGCGACCAGTGCCGGGGCCGGGCGGACTGGGTGCTCTTCCGCCTGCTGCTCAAGGCCTTCGGGGCAAAGTTCGCCCTGTGGGCCTGCGGCCTGCTGAAAGGAAAAGGCTGAGGGAGCACCCCATCAAATTCACTCACAGGAAAGGGTTTCGTCCATGAGGACCAAACGCACCATCATCAATCTGCTGTACACCCTGGGCTCCAGCTTTGTGCTGCTGTTGCTGGGCCTCGTCGCCCGGGCACTGTTTGTCTCCAACTTCGACATCACCATCCCCGGCACCTCCACCGTCATCGAACAGCTGTTCAGCGTCTTTTCCATCGCCGAGTTCGGCGTGGGCAGCGTCATCAGCTACCGGCTGTATGAACAGATCGCCGCCAAAGACGTGGACAAGATCAGCAAATACATGTCGCTGTACAAGTGGACCTACCGCCTCATCGGCGGGGCTATCTTTGTGCTGGCGGCCCTCTTCTGGTTTTTGCTGCCCCTGCTCATTGTGGAGGCCAACACCGACTGGGACGCCGTCCATGCCATCTACATTTTGCAGACGCTGTCCACTCTGTCCAGCTATTTTCTCGTCACCCGGCGGCTGCTCTACACCTGCACCCAGCAGGGCTATGTCTGCACCCGCATCGACTTCGCCTTCAACGTCCTCACCTATCTGGCGAGAATTTACATCTCGTTGAATTACGCCAACAATTACATTCTGTATTTTGGCATTACCATCCTGTTCAACACCCTGGCCAACGTGGTGGTGGCCTGGCGCTACCACCGGGACTTCCCCGAGGTCCGGGACGTCCGGGTCTCCTGGACGGATTTCAGGGAGCTGGGGCTCTTCCGGGATCTGCGGTACTATCTGGTCCACCGGGTGTCCAACGCCATCTACGGCACCTCCGACAGCCTGGTCATGACCCGCATGCGGGGTTCTGCCAGCGTCACCTATCTGGGCAACTACTCCAACGTCTCCTCCTCGGTAACGAACATCGGCAACAAGATCCTGGACAGCTTCGCCGCCGCCATCGGCAACATCGTCTACGACAAGACCGCCGAGGCCGACGATCACCAGAAAAAGGTTTTCTGGAGCATGGACCTGTTCAGCTATCTCTTCGGCAGCTTTGTGGCGGTGGCCTATTTCTGCATCTTCCAGCCCTTCGTCACGGTATGGCTGGGCAGCCAGTGGCTGTTGCCCATGTCCTACGTCTTCTGGTTCTGCCTGAACGAGTACGTGGGCTGGAACCACCGGATGCTGGGCTCCTACCGCGCCGTGCTGGGCCATTTTGAGGAGGACCAGTGGTTCATGGTGGCCAGCGGCGTCTCCAACCTGGTACTGAGCTTTGTGCTGGTCATCCCCTTCGGGCTGGCCGGCGTGGTGGCCGCCACCGTCTTCGCCCACTGCCTCATGTGGTTCGGCCGGGCCAGGGTGGTGTTCCACCGCTTCATGCGGGGCTGCGGCGGGCGGTATCTCCGCCTGCAGCTCTGCCATGCCCTCACCCTGGCCGCCGACATGGCCGCCACCTGGTGGGTCTGCTCCCTGCTGGGGGGCGGATGGCTGGGGGTCATCGCCCGGGCGGTGGTGGTGTGCATCCTGCCCAACGCCATGAACCTGGTCTTTTACGGCTTCACCAGCGACGCCGAATACCTGCGGGGCCGGGCTCTCCAGCTGTGGCTCCGCATCGCCGCCCGCAAAAAGGAGGTCTGACACCCCATGTCCAGCCCTGTTTCCGATGCCCGGCCCACCGTGGCGGTGCTCTACATCTGCACCGGCAAGTACACGGTGTTCTGGCCCGACTTTTACAAGACCTTCCGGCAGAATTTCCTGCCCGAGTGCGACAAGACCTTTTTCGTCTTTACCGACGCCCCTTTCCTGGCCTTTGACGGGGAGCCGGACGTCCGCCGCATCTATCAGGAGGCCTACGACTGGCCGCTGAGCACCCTTTTGCGGTTTGAGATGTTCCTGACCCGGGAGTACGAGCTGAAATCCTTCGACTACCTGTTCTTCGCCAACGCCAACCTGCTGTGTGAGCAGGTGGTGACGGCGGAGGAATTCCTGCCCCGCACCGAACAGGGGGAGGTGCTGCTGGTGGTGCAGCAGCCGGGATTCTGGGACAAGACGCCCCCCTTTTACTCCTACGACCGCAACCCCAGGTGCCGGGCCTACATTCCCTACAACTGCGGGCGGGACTATGTGTCGGGGGGGCTCAACGGCGGCACGGCCAAGGCCTTTCTGGCCATGTGCCATGTGCTGGCCAGGCGCACCGACGAGGACCTGGCCGAGGGGGTCATCGCCCTGTGGCATGACGAGAGCCAGCTCAACCGCTACATTGCCGAGCTGGACCCCGCCCGGTACCGCCTGCTGACCCCCGCCTACTGGTACCCGGAGGGCTGGCATCTGCCCTTTGAGCCCAAGATCACGGTGCGGGACAAGTCCAAGTGGATCGACATGACCGCCGTGAAGGGCAAAAAGCGGGAGCTGAGCTTTGCCGCCCGCAAGTGGGACGCTTTCTGCCAGAACTACCTGCCGGTGTTTCTGGCGGTGCGGGACACCCTGATGCTCAAACATCTGCCCCGGCACGACCCCTGACCTTTGCTCCCTGAAAGGAGGGCCTCTATGCAGGCAACCAAACGACACATCGGCCCCGAGCATTTCATCGCGGCGCTGCTGGTTCTGCTGGCGGCGGCCTCGGTGGTCAAGACGCTGTTTGTGGGCCTTGAGATCGACGAGGAATACGCCCTGTCCATCGGCTGGCGGCTGATCCAGGGGGACAGCCTTTTCTACACCATGTGGGAACCCCACCAGCTCTCCGCCCTGGCCGACGCCGCCCTCATGTGGCCGTACTGGGCCGTCACCGGCACCACCACCGGCATTTTGCTGTATATGCGGGTGGTCACCCTGGTGCTCAAGGCGCTGCTGGCCATCTGGTTCTACCGCACCATGGGCCGCACCCTTGCCCCCCGCACCGCCTTTCTGGCGGCGCTGGCGGTGTTCGTCTACACCCCCAAGTGGTTTCTGGCGCCGGACTACATCTCCCAGCAGTTCCACTTCACCCTGGCGGCCTTCCTCTGCTTTTACGGCTACTATGCCGACGGCTGCAAAAAACTGTGGCGGATGGTGCCGGGCGGCATTTTCCTCAGCCTCAGCGTCCTGGCCTTCCCCCAGAGCGCCTTTGCCGCCCCCGTCTACCTCATCGGCATGTTCCTGCTGGGCCGCCGGGCCGGGGAAAAACGGTTCCTCGCCCTGCCCGCCGGCATGGTGGTGACGCTGCTCACCTGTATGGTCTGCGCGGGAGCCTTCCTGCTCTACGTGCTGCAGAATATGTCGGTGCAGACGCTGATCGCCCGGGCCACCCTCATCCTCAACGATCCCCAGTATGACTTCTCCTTCGCCGACCGGATGGCCCTGCTGGGCAGTCAGGCCGCCGATGTGGGCAAGTTCCTGGCAAAACCGGCGGGCGTGGCCCTGGCCGTGGTGGCGGCGGGCATCGCCCGGGACATCTCCCTGCGCCGGGAACGCCCCATCCGCAACATCCGGTACTGGCTCAACATCCTGTTCGCCCTTTTCTCCGCCGCCACGGTGCTTCTGTGCCTGGCCCGGGCGCTGCGGGATTCCAGCCTGGATGAGCGCTTCTTCTGCCCCGTGCTGGTGATCGCGGGGCTGTGGTTCTTCCGGTCGGGACGGGGCACCGCCCGGGACCCCCTCTTCTGGCTGGGATATCTGCCCGGGGTGGTGGCCTACCTCTTCATCCTGCGGTCGACGCTGCTGGGATTTTCGGCCACCTTCATGTACCTGACCTGGCCGGGACTCTGCGCCGTGCTGGCCCTGGCCCTGCAGACCCGGGCCGCCGAAAACGGCGACACCGACCCCTGCACCCCCTACGCCGTGGACGCCGACTGGGCCGACGGCATCCTGCTGGCCTTTCTCGCCTTTCTGGTGGTCTGCCGGGCTTTCCTGGTGCTGACCACCGGCTGGAAGCCCGCCAACGTGCTGGACACCCCGCTCTCCCGCCTGTCCGACGGCCCCGCCGCCGGAACCTGGGCCGACGAGGAAACCGCCGACATGTACTATGCCCTGGAAAAGGCCCTGGACGGCCAGGAGGGCAAGAAGGTGCTGATCTCCACCGGCAACGTGGACGGTCTGGCCTTCCTGATGGCGGACGGCAGGCTGGAGACTGCCCAGGCATCGGTGATCTCCTCCACCGACAGCGACAGCCGCTTTGCCAGCTACTATCTGGAACTGCCCCAAAAGACCCCCGACATCATCCTCTACAATCACAACTGCATCCGGGACCTGGATGAGTTCCATGCCTGGCTGGAGAACAATTTCACCATCTCCGGCCGGGAAACGGTGACCTACGGCAGCGCCTCGCTGGAAGTGCTGACGGTGGAACACTGACCGCTTTCCTTTTCAAACGCATTTCCCCGCGGCAAAAACAGGCCGCGGGGCTTTTTTGTGCGCTGACAAACGGGGCGGGATGTGGTATCATATAGGGGATTGGGGAAAGTGTCTGCCTTTCCCCCAGCCTGACAGAGGGAGGCATCCTGTTTTGCCAAAGAAATTTCTGATCTTCATTCCGGCCTACAACTGCGAGCATCAGGTCCCGCCGGCGCTGAAACTGCTGCAGCACCCCACGGTCCAGGCCTCTGCGGGGCAATGCATCGTGGTGAACAACCGCTCCACCGACGGCACCGAAGAGGCGGTGAAATCCTGGATGGCCGCCCACCCCGACGCCCCGGTACGCCTTTTGCGCAACGATGAAAACTATGGCCTGGGCGGCAGCCATAAAGTGGCCTTCGGCTATGCCATCGACCACGGCTACGACTACCTGGTGGTGCTCCACGGGGACGACCAGGGAGACGTGCGGGATCTGTGCCCCCTGGTGGAGTCGGGCGAATACCAGAACTACGACTGCTGCCTGGGCTCCCGGTTCATGCGGGGCAGCCGCATCAAAGGGTACAGCGCACTGCGCATCTTCGGCAACTACGGGTTCAACTGGCTGTTCAGCCTGGTGACGCTGCACAAGATCACCGACCTGGGCAGCGGGCTCAACCTGTACAAGGTGGCCTCCCTGAAAAACCGGTACTATCTCAAGTTCCCCGATACCCTCTACTTCAACGACTGCATGATCCTGGCCCAGTGCCATTACAAGCAGAAGATGCTGTTTTTCCCCATCAGCTGGCGGGAGGAGGACCAGGTGTCCAACACCAAACTGACCAGCTTTGCCATGAGCCTGCTGCGCATGTGCGGCCAGTACCTGACCGGCCACAAAAAGTTCGTGGAACAGGAAATGCGCACCAAGATCATTGACGATTACAGCTATCAGGTGGTGGCATCCAACCTGTGAGGGGAGGGGCCTGCAAAACGCCGCCCGTCCGCCTATAAAGAATCGCCCAAATAATCAAAAATCCCACAGATACCCCAAAAGGAGGATTTTCCATGAAAGTATTGGTCACCGGCGCCGCCGGCTTCATCGGCGGTCAGCTCTGCCACGCCCTGTGGAAGCGGGGGGACACCGTCATCGGCATCGACAACTTCTCCTACGGCAATTTGGATAACCTCCACTTCGACGACCACGACTTCGCCGCCGACGTGCTGCGCATGGACATCCGCGACCGGGAAAAGCTCCCCGCCCTGTTTGAGCAGGAACACTTCGACGTGGTGTACAACATCGCCGGCATCGCCCCCCTGCCCGACTGCCAGAGCGACCCGGTGGAGGCTGTGTCGGTGAACACCATGGGCCTTGTGAACCTCCTGGAACTCTGCCGCCGCACCGGCGTCAAGCATCTGGTCCAGGCGTCCACCAACGCCATGTACGAAAACGAGACCGAGTTCCCCACTGTGGAGGACAAGTTCAATCCTCCCACCCTGATCTACCCCAACACCAAATACTGCGCCGAGCAGTTCTGCCGCAGCTTTGCCACCACCTACAACATGAACGTCACCTGCCTGCGGTTTGCCAACGTCTACGGCCCCCACATCGACTGCCTGCGCAAACAGCCCCCCTTTGTGGGCTATATGATCCGGGAACTGTACTATGACCGGGTGCCCGAGTTCCACTCCGACGGCAACCAGCGCCGGGACTATATCTATGTGGACGACCTCATCGACCTGGCCCTGCGGGTCACCGACCGCAAGGGCTTTGACGCCGTCAACGTGTCCAGCAACACCAACTACTCGGTGCGGGAACTGTACGCCATCGCCTGCCGCCTGATGCACAAGGACATCGAGGCCAAATACTGGGATACCGCTCACTACTGGGCCAAATACCCCGAACTGTACGGCGGCGCCTACGGCATCCGCCCCGAAATCCTCGACCACGAGGTCAACAAGTATTCCCTGTGCGACAACGCCCACGCCAAAGAACTGTACGGCTGGCAGCCCAAGGTCTCCATCGAGGAGGGCCTGGCCCGGGTCATCGACAACGAGTGCGCCATGCTGGCCGCCCGGGACGCCGCAGCCGCAAAGGAGTGATTTTCCCCCATGTCCAAGCTTCACCTTGTCATGCCCATGGCGGGCCGGGGCAGCCGCTTTTTTGAAAACGGCTTTGTCTGCCCCAAGCCCCTCATTGAGATCCACGGCAAGCCCTTTTTCTACTGGGCGGCCCGGAGCATCGCCAAAAACATCGACCTGGACGGCATCACCTTTGTGGTGCTGAAGGAACATCTGAAAGACTTTGACCTGGAACGCCGCATCCGGGCCTACTGGCCCGACGCCCGCATCGTCGCCCTGGACGACGTCACCCCCGGGGCGGCGGTCACCTGCCGGGAAGGCTGCAAGGATCTGCCCGACGGCGTGCCGGTGCTCTTCAACGACTGCGACCATCTCTTCCTCTGCTCCGCCTTCGACGACTTCTGCCGGGCAGGGGATTTTGCCGCCGGGCCCGACGGGGCGCTGCTGACCTTCGACTCCGACTCTCCCGCCTACAGCTACCTGCAGTACGGGGAGGACGGCCTCGTCCGCCGCACGGTGGAAAAAGAGGTGGTCAGCCATGACGCCATCTGCGGGGCCTACTACTTCAAGGACAAGGCCACCTATCTGGAGGCCTGCGCCAAGTATCTCACCGTCTGCCAGTACAAGGAATTCTTTGTCTCGGGCGTCTACAACGTGCTGGCCGGGGAGGGCAAGACCGTCCGCGGCTTTGCCACCGACCTGCACCTGCCCTTCGGCACCCCCGCCGAGTACGCCCTGGCTGAACAGCCCCAAAACGCCGCAGGCTTCGAGGCACTGGACCAATGACCGCTGTTTTGCTGTTGCTGGCGTCGGTGGTGTTGCTGCTGCTCGGCCATCTGTTCCGCATCCTGCGGTGGGAGCAGTTCATCCGCATCTATGAGCGGCCCATGCGGGGCGCCATGCTGCGGGGCATGGCGGGGGGCTACGCCGTCAACTTTCTTTTGCCCTTCCACGTGGGCGACCTCTTCCGCGCCTGGTTCACCGGCCGGAAAATGAAAAACGGGGTGGGCTTTGCCCTGGCCACCGTCATCATGGACCGGTTTCTCGACGTCTGGCTGGTGACGCTGCTCTTCGGCGTCTTCCGCCTCACCGGCGCCTCCGGCGTGGCGGACGAGACCCACTATTACCTGGCCTTCTCCGCCGCCCTGGCCCTGGCCCTGGTGCTGGTCATCCGGCTGCGGGGACCCATCAAGCGGCTCTGCCTCAAGGTCTGCGGCATCTTCAACGATACCCTCAAGCTGGACGGCCTGGTTTTCTGCTGGAGCCTCATCAATACCTTCAAGGACCTGGGCCGGGTGCGCCTGTCCCGCCTGGCGGTGAACACCGCCCTCATGTGGGCGTCCTACCTGGCCTCCTACCGGGTACTGGCCGAGGGCCTCTCCCGCCTGGGGGCCGACATCGGCATGGTGGAGGTATTCACCATGCTGTTCGGCCGGGACGCGGTGGACGTGACCAGCTTTGCCCTCACCGGCCGCCTCCACGACAGCGCCCCCCTGGCCCAGGCCATGATGCTGGCCTGGTACATCCTGCCGCTGCTGGTCATGTGGGCGGTGACGCTGCTGCCCGAAGCCCTGCGCAGCGGCATGAACCGCGCGGCGACGGCCGCCGCCCCCGCCCCCTCCGACGGGGACGACTACCTGAACCTGCTGCCCCAGGTGGACCCCCGGGACCGCAGCGCCTTTCTCAGCCAGTATTTCAGCCTGCAGAACAAACCCTTTGTGGAACAATTCCTGCGCATCAACCGGGGGGTCACCATTCTGGAGGACCACTCGGCGGGGTCCAACGCCACCACCATGCTGTGCATGGACCATTCGGGGACCTTCTGGCGCAAGTACGCCTTCGGGGCGGACGGGGACAAGCTGGCGGTGCAGTTGGACTGGCTCCGGGCCCAGGAGGGCCGCCTGCCCCTGTGCAACATCCTGCGGGGTCAGGCCGAGCCCGGCTGCTGCTGGTACGACATGGAATACTCCGCCCAGGCGGTGAGCATGTTCCGCTATCTCCACTCCAACCCGGTGGAAAAGAGCGCCGCCATCCTGCGGGATGTGCTGGATACCCTGGACAAGACCCTCTACACCCCCGCAAAACCTGCCGACCCCGCCGCCCTGGCCCAGTACCTGGACAAGAAGGTGGACGGCAACCTGGCCCGCATCCGGGAGGCCCGGGGCCTGCGGGAGCTGTGCGAGTACGACCGGGTGTGGATCAACGGCAGCTCCTACCTGGGCCTGCCCGCCCTGGGAAGGCTCTTTGACCGGGCCTACCTGACGGACCTGTTTGCCGGCGATCCCATCGCCACCATTCACGGCGACCTGACGCTGGAAAACATCATCTGCCGCACGGGGGCGGATACCTGGTATCTCATCGACCCCAACACCGGCAACCTGCACGAAAGTCCCTTCCTGGATTACGGCAAACTGCTGCAAAGCCTTCACGGGGGCTACGAGTTCATGATGATGACTCCCCGGGTGTCGGTGCATGAAAACCGCATCGAGTTCACCTTCACCCGGTCCGCCGCCTACGACGCCCTCTTTGCCGAGGTGCGCGCCTATCTGGAAAGCCGGTACACCCCGCGGCAGGTGGAGAGCATCTTCCTCCACGAACTGATCCACTGGCTGCGGCTGATGCCCTACAAGATCTCCAGGGACCGCAAGCGGGCGCCCATGTTCTTTGCAGGGCTTCTGATGGTGGCCAACGACATTGCCCGGTGGTATCCCCACCCCTGAATCACGAGGTATTCTTATGGAATGCAACTATCCCACCGCCGTGCTGGTGGATCTGGACGGCACCCTCTTTGACACGGTGGCGGTGAATGCCGCCAGCTACCGCCGGGCGCTGGAGGAGGTGGGCTTCACCCTCACCGACGAATACTACGCCGAACACTGCAACGGCAAGAATTACCGGGATTTTCTTCCCCCGATCCTGGAGGAGTACGGCGACGACCTGGACATGATCGAGCAGATTCACGACCACAAGAAGGCATATTACTCCCAGTGCCTGGGTTCGGCGCGGAAAAACGAGGCCCTCTTTGCCCTGCTGGACGCCCTGCGGCCCATGTCCTATCTGGGGGTGGTCACCACCGGAAGCCGCCAGAATGCCACCGAGATCCTCGATCACTTCGGCTGCCGGGACTGGTTCCATCTGATTGTGACCTCGGAGGACGTGGAGCACAACAAGCCCGACCCGGAAGGGTATCTGCAGGCCATGGAGCTTCTGGGCTCCACCCCCGAGACCACGGTGATCTTTGAGGATTCCCCCACCGGCCTTGCCGCCGCCCGGGCCACCGGCGCCGCCGTCTTTGCGGTGGACCGGTTCTGAGCGGGGCAAGGGCAAAAACAACAGGCAACAATAACAATGGAATACAAAGCGGCCCCGCCGCGGGAAGAGGTTTCCTGCGGCGGGGCCGTGTTTTATGTTGTAGGGACTTCTTCTGTACTATCCAAGATTTCTTGCGCGGTGAGATCCGATGTACAACTGAACGCCCGAATCCAGTAACCATCCACCGTGGCAGGCCGTGCCGCGTAGGAGATCACCGCGCCGTAATCAAAATCGTAGTCAGAGTAAAATACGTCGGACTGCTGCGGCAGGCCGGGATCCATCCATTCCAGAATTTCCACACAGGCCAAAGGCTGCGTTTCCGCCTCATCCGCATAGTAGAGGGTCTGTCCGGACATGGACCCATAGGCTTGTCCGTCCCGGTATCTGGTTCCAACCAGTTCCTCCGCTCCCACCTGGATTCCACGCTCCGGGGCCATCAGCGCGAAACCATCCTGAATATAAAGGTGTGTGCCGTTGGTTAAGTAGATTCCCCAATGGGTGTCCTCCTCATCCGGTGTGGGTTCCGGCGTGGGGGTAGGTCTTGGCGTGGGGGTGGGTTCGGGCGTGGGTTCGGGGGGGGGGGTGGGAACCGGTTCCGGTTCGCCTCCCACCGGATAGATCCAGGAAAGGACGGTTTTCCATCTCTCCCCATTGACCACTTCGTCCAGGGAAACCCCCGCCGCGACCTCTGCATCGTTGATGTCCGCATTCATCTCAATCATTAAGGTTGGCTGATTTTCCGGCACAAAGGAAATTGTGTGTCCGGACATTTCCTTGCCCACCTCAAGCAGCAGGGGATTCATGTATACATGGTAAACAATATCGTTCACCGTGACCGGCTGCAGTTCCAGGGAGGTGGATATTCCTGTGTGACCGGTGGGAGCAGCCCCGTCATAGAGCCGTGCCCATGCTTTCTGTATCTGATTCCAGTCATACAAGGTATACCGCAGGGTAAAACGGACATCCTCACCGTCTGTGCCTCTCACATAAAACTCATAGGAGGTCGTATTGATCCGTTTCAAACATTTCACCGGGATGTCCGAACCGTCTGCCAAAGTCAGCGTGCTTCCCTCAAATTCCCACCCGGATCCGTGGGTTCCGTCCAGCATCCCCTCTGACCAGCGCAGCATCAACCCGGACCCCAGTTCCATGTCTGTTTCGGGTGCCGGCAAAATCACCGGTTCCACCTGGTCCATCATTTCCTCTGGTGTCAGGCTGTCCGTAAAGCTGTATGCCTGCAGCCACAGCCCCTCCGTGCCCACCTGCCGGGCGGCATAGGTATGGGGCTGATCCACGCTTTCTATCAGGCTCTGGTTCCCTTGATCGGTATCTTCCTCAGGCGTGCTGCCATCCGGCAAATAAACCAGCTGAACATAATACTGAAGCTTCTGATCGGTTTTTCCACCGTATCCCAGGTACTGGTTTTCTCCCGGCGAAATATCCGCCAATCCTCTTTCGGCATTGAAAGAATAATCAATCTCCACATCCCGGTCCCGGATCAGATCGTAAAGACTGCCTTCCCGTAAACAAACGATCTGCCCATTTTCCATGGTGAGGACATAGAGATAATCCCATCCCGTCTCGGAAAGCTGTCCGTCTACCGTGATTCCCTCCCATGTGAGGGAGGTATCGGTCAAGGGTTGTGCCCGTGTAACCGGGCTCAGGTCCTCTTCCTTCAGAAACTGGCCCATTTCTCCGGACAGAAAGTAGCCGCACTGCTCTTTGCCGCAAACCGGGCAGACCGGGCCGGCCACCGTCGTCACCAGGGTCGCCGCCACCGCCACCACGGCCACCGGCGCCGCCAGGGAAAAGGCCCGCCGGGCCGTGCTGTGCCGTCTGGTGCGGAAGGCCTGCTGCTTTTGGGCGTCGGCCTGCTCCTGCTCCGTCAGGGGACGGGGGGTGTTCCACTCGTCGGTGACCGCCGAGCGGAAATATTCATTGTCATTTGTCTGCATAGGCCGGTTTTACCCCCGCTCCACCACAATGCGGTTGTACGGGCAGCCCATGCCGTATCTCTCCATGCCGGTCTTGAGGTCCTCCCGCAGCCAGCGCTCGGCGGCAAAGCGGTTGTTCTCGTCCACCGTGGCAACGATGCGCAGCACCACCGCGCTGTCCGCCAGCTGCTGTACCCCCAGCAGGGTGGGCGTCTCGTGGAAAATGTCCTCGTGATCCTTCACAAAGGCGGGCAGCAGGTCCTCCTCCAGGGCTTTGCGGGCTGCCTTCAGGTCGGCCTCGTAGGGGATGGGCAGGTCGCACACCGCCGTGCTGCCCCGCTGGGACAGGTTGGTCAGGTTGCGGATGTCGCTGTTGTTGAGCACCTTGATGTTGTCGCCGCCGTCCCGCAGGCAGGTGGTGCGGATGCCGATGCTGTCCACCGTGCCCCGGAAGCCGCCCACCTCGATGACGTCCCCCACGTTGTATTCGTTCTCAAAAATCATGAAGATGCCGGTCACCACGTCGGCAATGAGGCTCTCGGCGCCGAAGCCCAGCACCAGGGCGACCACTCCGACGCCGGCAAGCATGGTGGCAACGTCCACGCCCAGGATGCTCAGGCCCCAGAAAATGCCCACCAGCACCAGCACATAGCTCTGGGCGCTGCGGAACAGGGTCATCAGGGTGCTGACCCGGCCGCTTTTGGGATTGCAGCGGGTGAGGATCTCCGCCAGAACCAGATGCACCAGCCGCAGCACCAGAATCATGATGAGGAGCTGGATCACCGCCACCCAGTCAAAGCGCAGGACGCCGGAGATCTGGGTCACATCCCCCAGCAGGCTGCTCACCGCGCCGGTGAGCGTTGCCTTGGCCGAGGCGGGCAGGAAGGGAATCAGCCCGGGATTGGTCAGAAACAGGATCACCAGAATCCAGACGACATACTTGACGGCACGGCGGACGGTATTGTTTCCGCTGTGCACCGGGGAGGTGGTTTCTTTCTTTTCCATCTTGTGGTCACGTCCTTCTCACAGTTTCAAAGCGCCGGTCCCGGAACGCTGTCACAGGCTCCGCAATCTCCCGTCCCCGGGACCGCCTTTGTTACCGTTATAACATATCGGGCGGGTGTTTACAACTGAAACACAGCGCCACACATTTTGTGCGCTTTTCGCCTTTCCGGGAAGCGTTCTCGCTATCTATCGTTCGGCGCGCCGCCATGCCACGGGAGAGGGGATTTCCCCGTTTTTTACGGAAAAGTCTGTCCGTCAGGGGTTCAAATTTGTCCTGTCTTTGCGGCATTTCCGCAAGGTTTTTTCAAGGTTCCTGTAACAAATTGGATACATCTGTCGTTATAATAATTAGTATGCGGCATTGCAGTCCGTCCCCCACGGACCGCCGCATGGGTGAAAATGAAAGAGGAATGAGGCGAATACACCCCTATGGCAAGCATATTGATTGCGGAGGATGCCCCGGCCATCAACAACCTGATGGCCGCCAACCTGCGTCTGGTCGGCCACAGCTGCGACCAGGCCTTTACCGGCGATCAGGCGCTGGAAATGGCAGCGCAGAAAACCTATGACCTGGTTCTGCTGGACGTGATGCTCCCCGGCGTAGACGGTTTTGCCGTCAAGAGCCGCCTGCAGCCCGACCAGCCGGTGATTTTTGTGACGGCCAAGACCTCCCTGGACGACAAGCTCCACGGGCTGGGTCTGGGGGCCGAGGATTACATCGTCAAACCCTTTGAGGTGCTGGAACTGCTGGCCCGGGTGGACACGGTTCTGCGGCGGACCAGCCGCAACGCCACCTGCTTTGAGTTCCGGGACCTGAAAATTGATCTCAGCGCCCGGCAGGTGCTGCGGGCGGGGGTGCCCGTCACCCTGACGCCCCAGGAGTTTGCCCTGCTGGAAGCGCTGGTGGTCAACCGCAACCTGGCCCTCAGCCGGGAAAAGCTGCTGGCCCTGGCCTGGGGCTACGACTACGAGGGGGAGACCCGCACCGTGGATGTGCACATCCAGCGCCTGCGCAAAAAGCTGGGGCTGGAAAAGGAGATCCAGACGGTGTTCAAGGTGGGCTACCGGCTGAACACCCGGGGCTGACCCATCCACCAACCTACAAAGGAGGGGACCGGAATGCAGAAGCTTCGGCTGCGGACCCCGCATTTCTGGCAGGCGATCTATCTGGCCACCCTGGTCCTGTTTCTTGTCTGCCTGTTCGGCGGCGTGCTGGGGGTGGCCACCATCAGCTGCCGCCTGAGTTTTGACGCCCGCTGCGACGAGTTTCTCGCCCGGCAGCGCACCTTTGTCCAGCGCCTGTCCGAGGACGTGCCCGCCGTGGCGGGAAACCGTCCCGCGGCGCTGGATTCTTTGTACGTCTACCACGCCATGCAGGCCAACAGCGACGGCATGCGGGTGAGCATCCGCTTAAACGGCGAGACCTGCTACTCCGACCTGCCGGTGGACGATGATCTCCTGCCCGAGCTGACCACCCTCCAGCCGGGGCAGCGCAGCTGGCAGGTGCGGCAGGTCATGGGCCGCCACCTGATCTTTGCCACCACCTCCATGAGCGGGTCGATGGAGGGCTACGTCATCACCGCCTGCGCCGACATGGAGGACTTCTTCCGGGACTGGCGGCGGACGGCGCTGCTGTTCACCCTGCTGTGCGCGGCGGTGAGCGTGCTGTTTGCGGCGGGGCTGTACGCCGTGCTGCGGCGGATGAACCGCCCGCTCCAAAACCTCACCGAGACCGCCCGGCTGGTGGCGGCAGGGGACTACACCGCCCGCACCCCGGTGGCCCACACCCGCCGGGACGAGCTGGGGGAGCTGGGCCGCACCCTCAACGACATGACCGCCCGGGTGCAGGACCAGCTGGCCCAGCTGGCCGCCGAGGCCGACGGCAAGCAGGCGTTGGTGGACGACCTCTCCCACGAGATGCGCACCCCCCTCACCGCCATCGGGGGCTATGCCCAGACCATCCGTCTGGCCGACCTGCGGGGGGAGGAGCTGATGCAGGCCGCCGAGTCCATCGAGTTTGAGAGCCGCCGCCTGCTCAATCTGTCGGAGCAGCTTTTGCGGCTGTCGGTACTCAACCACGAGCCGCCGGAGTTTCACGACGTCCCCGCCGGGGAGCTCATGGGCCGGGTGCTGGACGCCGTGGGCCCCAAGGCCGCCGCCCGGGAGGTGGCGCTGGAGGCCGTCCCCGACCCGGAGACGGTCACTACCCCCGTCTCCTGCCAGCCCGACCTCATGGAGAGCCTGCTGGTCAACCTGTGCGACAACGGGGTCAAGGCCTGCGCGCCGGGGGGCCGGGTGGTGCTGACCTTTGCCGCCGAAGGCTGCCGGGCGGCCTTCACGGTGCAGGACAACGGCCGGGGCATGGACGCCGCCACCCTCACCCGCATCGGTCGGCCCTTCTACCGCGCCGACAAGGCCCGCAGCCGGGCGGAGGGCGGCGCCGGGCTGGGGGTGTCCATCTGCTATGCCATCGCCCGGGCCCACGGGGCGGAGCTGACCTACCGCAGCAAGCCGGGGCAGGGGACCACCGCCACCCTGCGGCTGGCACCCCACCTTTTACAAACCCGCAACACCTCCGAAACAGCCCGGTGACTCCCCCGTGCTAGGATGAAGCCATCAAACTGAGGAAGGAGCATTCGCCGTGCTGCATTGCAAAGCATTCTGCCGCCGTGGAGCCGGGCTGGTCCTGGCGGCGGCCCTGGCCCTCACCGGCTGCACCGCCGGGCTGGGCAGCGACCCCACCGTGGAGACCGACCCCGCCGCCACCCCCGAGGCCGCCCCGGTGCTGGTGCCGGAAAATCAGGAGGACGTGACCTATACCTGGATGGGGGACATGACCGAGGAGGACGGCCTCTCCGAGGGAGTCATGAGCGCCATTCTGGAGCCCACCGGCCCCCAGATGGACAGGCAGACCGCCGCCAACAACGCCGCCTCCCTGCTGGCCAGTGCGGGCTATTCCCCCGAGACGCTGGAGGACCCCGATGCCCAGCTGGTGCTGGGGCTGTTCTCCCGGCAGTATCTCACCTCCGTGGTAGATACCATGTCCTACGGCAGCTACGACCAGCTGTGGCCGGATGTGGACGCCCTCTATGTGGCCACCTACATTGTAAGCGACGGGCCCTACTCGGTGGGGTGCATGTTCGACGCCATCACCGGCAAGGCCTATCTGATCACCTGCAGCCTGTTCACTGGCCTGTCCAACAATCCCTTCTATCCCCACAATACCCAGCTGGAGGATATCGCCGCCCAGATGACCAACCTGAGCCAGGAGACGCTGGACCTGGTGGAACCTGCCTATGAAGCGGCGGTGACCGCCGCCAACGCCATCGACCCCGCCGCCTTTGTGGAGCAGCTCATGCCCCAGCTGGGCTGGCAGGTGGAAACGATGGATTCCTGCACCAGCTCCCCCTGGCCGGACACCTTTGCCCAGTACTGGAAGCAGAGCATGGGTGGGCGGCTGAACTGGCAGTGGCTGGACGATCTGCGCTTCACCACCCAGGACGGCAGCCGCTGGGTGGCCTGCTACGACACGGCCTACGACCGTCTGCTGACCCTGGTCTGCCTGGGACAGGAGGGTTCCGTCCCGGAGGGCTATGTCATGGAACGGAACTACGGCCGGTATCAGCTGACCGAGGGTGCCCCCGTGCCCGGGGACAGCTCCAGCAGTTATCTGCTTCAGGGTTCCGACGGGGTCTGGTATCCTGTGACTTTCCTGAACGGGGACGACTACGACGCCTTTTTGCAGGACACCGACTTCCACGCCGCCAATTATCTGGACACCATGGGCTGGCTGGCCCCCGGGGAGGAGTATTATTCCTACATTCCTCTGTCCGACGGGTTCCCCCTGGCCTCCGGCGAAACCACCGAGGCCGCCGGGTAAGGCGGGCACTGTTTTCCCTCCGCCCGCCGTCCGGCCTCCGTCCCAACGCTTCTGTCCAAATTTCCAGCGCTCCGCCCTTTCCGGGCGGGGCGTTTTTTGTGTGGGGGCAGCGGGTGGGAGGATGTGGGGACATGTGCGCTTTTGTGCCGGGGAGGTTGCTTTTTTGGGCGGGGGCGGGTATGATGAGACATAGGTAATGTACTGCCCGCCGTGGCATCCATGAAAGGAGCGTTGTCTCACTTGCGCAAGATCATCCTGATCCCCGATTCCTTCAAAGGGTCGCTGTCCTCCACCGAGGTATGCGCCATTCTGGGGGAGGTATTTTCCCAACATTTTCCCGATGCCGAGCTGGTGCGGGTGCCCCTGGCCGACGGGGGCGAGGGCAGCGCGGCTGCCTTTCTGGCCGCGGCGGGGGGCGAGATGCGCACCGTCCGGGTGCAGGGCCCCTACGGCGAGGAAGTCCGCGCCTCCTACGCCTTATTGCCCGGGAAACACACCGCCGTCATTGAGATGGCGGCCTGTGCGGGGCTGCCCCTGGCCCAGGCGGCGGGACGGCTGGAACCGGGGCGGGCCTCCACCTACGGCGTGGGCCAGATGATCCTGGACGCCTTGCAGATCGGCTGCCGGGAGATCCTCCTCTGTCTGGGAGGCAGCGCCACCAACGACGGCGGCGCGGGCTGTGCGGCGGCTCTGGGGGTGCGGTTTCTCGATTCCAGCGGCCGCAGCTTTGTGCCGGTGGGGGATACCCTGCAGAACATCGCCCACATCGACCTGCTGGGCCGGGCTCCGGTGCTGGCCGGGGCCAATCTGAAAGTATTGTGCGACATCAAGAACCCCCTCTGCGGGCCGCAGGGCGCTGCGGCGGTCTTTGGCCCCCAGAAGGGCGCCACCCCCGAGGACGTGCTGCGGCTGGACGCGGGCCTTGCCCATCTGGCCGCCGTGGCCGAGGCCGACCTGGGCCTGGAGGTGACCAACCTCCCCGGGGCAGGAGCCGCGGGGGGCATGGGGGCCGGGGCCGTGGCCTTTCTGGGGGCCAGCCTCTGTCCCGGCATCGAAATGCTGCTGGATCTGGTGGGCTTTGACCGTCTTCTGGAGGGCGCCGACCTGGTGCTCACCGGGGAGGGCTCCATCGACGGCCAGACCGCCCAGGGCAAGGTGATCGCCGGAGTGGCCCGCCGGGCCAAGGCCGCCGGGGTGCCGGTGATCGCCTTCGGGGGCGTCATCGGGGAGGGGGCATGGGCCCTCTACGACATGGGGGTCACCGCCATGGTGGCCGCCGACCGCGCCGCCCTGCCCTTTGCCCAGGCAGCGCCCCGGGCCGCCGCCGACCTGCGCCGCGCCGCCGAGGACGCCTGCCGCCTCATGACTCTGGGGCTTTCCTGAGGGCGGGGGAGGGCCCGGTCAGCCGGGTCTGTCCGGAATCCTTTGCAGAAATTTCCTTCCGGGGGATGGTTGCATCCCGCCGGGACGGATGCTATACTGTTTGCGCCGAGCCTGCGGGGACCATCCTGTCCCGGCAGGCTTTTTTGTGCGGGGCGGGCAGGCCGGGGGAAAATTCTTGGCCCGGCGTATCCCGTCCGTATTATCTTTCCTTTGTATTATACAATCTGTATAGAGAGGTTTGGGATCGTTATGAAAAGCGGCAGACAGGATCTGGGCAAAGGGTCCATCCCAAAACTGGTGCTGGGTCTGGCGGTGCCCGCCATGATCGCCCAGTTCGTCAACGTGCTGTACAGTCTCATCGACCGTGTCTACATCGGCAACATCCCCTTGGTGGGGGATCTGGCCCTGGCGGGCGTGGGGGTCTGCGGGCCCATCGTCACCCTGCTCAGCAGCTTCGGCACCCTGGTGGGGCTGGGCGGCTCCATCCTCATGGCCATCCGCATGGGGGAGGGCAACACCAACGCCGCCCGCAAGGTGCTGGCCAACTGTTTCCTCATGCTGGTGGGGCTGGCTGTCCTGCTCACCGCCGGGTTTCTCCTCTGCCGGGAACCCCTGCTCCGCTGCTTCGGCGCCAGCGACGCCACCTTCCCCTATGCCGACACCTACATGACCATCTACACGGCGGGCACCTTCTTTGCCCTCATGGCGGTGGGGCTCAACTACTTCATCACCTGCCAGGGATACAGCACCGTGGGCATGGCTGCTGTCCTCATCGGCGCCGTGGCAAACATCGTCCTCGACCCGGTGTTCATCTTCGCCCTGAACATGGGGGTGGCCGGCGCCGCTGTGGCTACCGTCCTCTCCCAGTTTTTCAGCTGCGCGTTCAGCCTCTGGTTTCTCTTCCGCAAACCGCCCATCCGCATCGGTCTGGGCCGCCCCGATCTCTCCCTCATGCTGCGGGTGGCGGGAATGGGCTTCCCCCCCTTCCTCATCCTGGCCACCGACAGCATCATCCTCATCGCCATGAACGCCGTCCTCCAGTATTACGGCGGCCCCACCCAGGGCGATACCCTCATCGCCTGCGCCACCATCGTCCAGAGCTGCATGGCCCTCATCACCGGGCCCATGCTGGGCATCAGCAGCGGCACCCAGGCCATCCTCAGCTACAACTACGGCGCCTGCCAGAGTGACCGCGTCCGCCAGGCCGCCCGCTGCGTGCTGCGCATGTGCCTGGCTTTCACCGTCGTCATGTTCGCCCTGTTCCAGCTGCTGGCCGGGCAGATCGTCCGCATCTTCACCTCCGATGCCGCCCTGCTGGACCTGTCCGCCTGGGGACTGCGGGTCTTTACCCTGGGCATCATCCCCCTGGCCGTCCAGTACGCCCGGGTGGACGGCCTCACCGCCCTGGCCCGCACCCGCACCTCCCTGGCCCTCTCCCTCTTCCGCAAGGGGGGCTTTGTGCTGCTGACCCTGGTATTGCCCGCCCTGTTCGGGGCACAGGCTGCCTTCTACGCCGAGCCCCTGGCCGACGTCATCTCCGCCTGTGTCAGCGGCGTCGTCTTTGTGCTGGTCTTCGAGCCCCAGCTGGCCCGCCGGGAATTCCACGGCACCGGCCATCTGCCGGGAGAATAGCCCTCCTTTCCCGGCATCTTCCCCCGCCGGGCGGGGGTTCATGGAAGATTTTGCCGCTGCTGCGCCGGATTTTCTCTTTACCGGTTCTTTACGAATTCGACACATCGTGATATAATAGTTGGGTGTTCGCTTTTGCGGGCACCCATTTTTTGTACGTATACACAATTTTATGTGCGCCGCTTTGGCAGTTCTGCCCGGTGCGCCATCCATTCACCGCAAAGAGGAATGATCCATGCAAACGCTCAAGACCCGCATCCTTGACCGCACCTTCTGGCTGCAGACGGTGCTGCCCTGCCTGCTTGCCCTGGCGGCGGCCTTCATCGCCCGGTATCAGCTGGAACTGTCCGACGGCGTCACCCCCGACTACATGGCCGGGCAGTGGCCGGTGTTCGCCCCCCTCAACGCCCTCACCGCTTTCTGCCTGACGCTGGTCCTCTTCGCCCTGCTGGGCAAGTGGTCCCGGGCTACCGGCATCGCCGGGGCGCTGTTCACCGTGCTGTCCATCGCCAACTACTACACCCGGGACCTCCACGGTTCCGCCCTCATGCCCCAGGATGTGCTCAACATCGGCACCGCGGCGGAGGTCATGGGCAGCTACACCCTGCGCATCAACCAGACCGTCATCACCCTGGTTCTGCTCTATCTGCCGGTGCTGGCCATGGCCGCTTTGCAGGCCTGGCTGGTCCGCCCCCGCAAGGGCGTAAAAATCAGCTGGAAGCGCCGGGGCATCCGCTGGGCCGCCAGTGTGGTCTGCGCGGCGTTGATCCTCTACATCGGCTATTTCAGCCCCAACCCCATCAAGCCCAAGGCCACCTACGGCTGGGCCTGGCAGGAGACCTACTACAAATACGGCTATCTGGCCGGCACCATCGAGGCGGCCTCCCTGCTGGTGGACCCCATCCTCATGCCGGACGGCTACTCCGACGTGGCGGCGGCGGATGCCGCCGCCCGGGCGGACAACTACCAGCGCACCGCCGCCCAGGTGGAGGAGGACGAGTATCCCGACGTCATCCTCATCCTGTCCGAGAGTTTCTATGACCCGTCCCTCGTCACCGACCTGCAGGCCGATGTGGAGTACATGTCCACCATCAAAAACCTGCCCAACAGCATTCTGGGCCACACCGTCAGCCCCCATGTGGGCGGCGGCACCAACTCCAGCGAGTACGAGATGCTGACCTCCAACTCCCTGATGCTCATGCCCAGCATCACCCCCTTCAACTGGCTGAACCTCCATGGCGCCAACAGTCTGGTCAGCTATCTGGAGGATCTGGGCTACGCCACCATGGCGGCCCATCCCTACACCAACTCCAACTACCGCCGGGATTCCGCCTGGCTGGCCCTGGGCTTTGACGAGACCCATTTCCGGGAGGACTTCCCCACCCAGGAATATTACGGCAACCGTCCCTACCAGACCGACTCGGCCACCTACAAGGACTTTGCGGCCCTGTACGAGGCCATGCCGGAGGATCAGCCCCGGTTCGGCTTCCTGGTGTCCATCCAGAGCCACGGCGACTACGACATGAACGACGCCTCCCTGGACCTGGTCCATGCCGCCACCGACTACGGCGAGTACGACAGCGAGGTGGACGAGTATCTGTCCTGCATGTACATGAGCGACCAGGCCATCGCCGAGCTGTGCGACTACTTCACCCAGGTCTACCAGGAGAGCGGCCGCAAGGTCATCGTGGCCATGGCGGGAGACCATGCCCCCAGCTTCATCGACCACATCGCCGACCAGAGCATCCCCGAAAACGACCTCCAGATCCTGGAGCGCAGCACCCCCTATTTCATCTGGGCCAACTATCCCCTGGAGAACGCGGGCTACGTCAACGAGAAGGACTCTCTCAACCGGATGGACCTGTGCGACCTGGCTCCCACCCTGGTGGAGCAGGCGGGGCTGCCCCTGTCGCCCTTCTATCGGTATCTGCTGGCCATGAAGCAGGAGGTGGCGGTGCAGACCGCTGGCAACGACTACATGGCCGCCGACGGCACCACCCATACCTATGGGGAGAATTCCGAAAACGACGCCTGGATGAGCGGATATTTCTATCTGGAGTACAACAACATCGGGGCCAAGGCCAGCAGCAACAGCGGCCTGTTTGCCCCCCTGGTCCCCGCAGCGTGACGGGGAGGAAAGCGTGAGGATATGGAGCAGAAACTAGGTCTGGTGCTGGAAGGCGGCGCCATGCGGGGCCTGTACACCGCCGGTGTGCTGGACGCCTTTCTGGAATCGGGCATTCATGTGGACGGGGTCATCGGCGTGTCCGCCGGGACGGTGCACGGGGTGTCCTACCTGTCGGGCCAGCACGGGCGCAGCATCCGCTACTATGAAAAATACCGCTGTGACAAGCGGTTCATGGGACTGTATCCCCTTTTGACCACCGGGGACATTGTGGACAAGAAGTTTTGCTACCACGACATTCCCTGGGAGCTGGACCCCTTTGACGACGATGCCTTCCAGGCGTCGGGAGTGCCCTTCTACGTGACCTGCACCAACGTGGAGACGGGCAAGGCGGAGTACATCCTCTGCGAATCCCTGCGCCCCGAGAAGAACATGGAATTTCTGCGGGCGGGGGCATCCATGCCCCTGGTCTCCCACATTGTGGAGGTGGAGGGCCGCAAGCTGCTGGACGGCGGCGTGGCCGACAGCATTCCTCTGGCCGCCTTCCGCCGGATGGGCTACCGCAAGAACATCGTGGTGCTGACCCGGGCGGCGGGTTACCGCAAAAAGCCGGCGGCTATGCTGCCCTTCCAGCTGATGTACCACAACTATCCCAGGTTTGTGGAGGCCATGGCCCACCGCCATGAGGTCTACAACGCCGAGCTGGCCGCCGTGGAGCAGGGCGTGGCCGACGGGGACGTCTTTGTGCTGCGGCCCAGCGTGGATCTGGAAGTCTCCCGCACCGAGCACAGCGTCAAAAAGCTGCGGGACCTCTACGAGCTGGGCCGGGCCGATACCCTCTCCCGGCTGGGCGAACTCCGCCGCTTCTGCGCAAAGTAAGGAAGTCCACAGCTTGCGCTTTTGCCCGCTGTGTGCTACAATATCGGGCGGACGATCGGTCTTTCCCGCGTTTTGCGGTTCGTTGCCCGCAGTACGCCTCCTCGGCGGCGGTGGCACTCTGCCATGCCGCCACGCGGCGGGAAAGATCTTTCCGTTTACCATGACCGGCGGGCGCGCCGCGGGGGAAACCTCTGCGGCGCGCCCGTTTTGGGTTTGGGGCGGGAGTTTGACCGGTTTTGTAAGGTTTTGCCCGGTGGGGCAGGAGAGCGGCCGGTTTTCAGGTCCGTTTCATTTAACATTCTGATTCGGAAACCCGTTGTGTGGTTGGGTACGACGCTTCGGGAATTCATTTCCTATTGGCAGACTACCGCTTTTTGACCGGTCAAAAAGCGGCGGAAAAACCCGCCCCTAGTTCCGACGCGGGGGGCACGGCTCAAGGGGCCTGCGGGCCCCTTGAGAAACCCCGGGGCTCTAATGTTGTCCGGCCGGAAATTGCCTCCTTTCTCCTGCGGAACACCTTCGGCAGGGTTTTCTGGCCCAGGCGCCGCAAGGCCCGCCCCCGGCCTCCCATATTTATGCGGCGGCCCGCTCCCGCAGGCCGCCGCCTGAGGGCGGGGCTTTTTCCTTTTCCTTCGGGCCGCAAATCCTCCCGGACCGCTGCCTGGGGACAGGGGTATTCCTTCTCCCGCCGCCGTTGCGTGCCCTCCCTTTCCGACTTTCTTCCTGGGTTTTCAACAGCGTTGTGGAAAGTGTTGTGGATAACACGGGTTTTCAACACCAGATATGGTATTTGATGAGGAAAACCAGAGGGGGCAGGGGAGCAATCCGACCAAAAACGATTGCACAAATTGTGCGTTTTTGCCAAAAGTCGCCCCGGGCCCTCCGGGCGTCTGGCGCGGGAGGGCGGCGGCGTGGTATATTGGTAGGAGAATGGTTCCTCTGTGCGGCCGCCGGCGGCGGAGCCGTGGGCGTTCCCGGCCGGTTTTTTGCGGGGGCCGGAGGCGGGGTGGGAAGTCCGTCTCCGGCGCGGGGGTTGCCTGGCAAGCCTGCAAACCTTTTGTCCGCAGAGGGGTTTTGCCCTGTTTTCCGGTCGTTGCAGGGCCTTTTCTGATATCTGATCCGGCAGGCGCCCTTGGGGCGCTGCTGTTTTTTGGGGGATGTGAGTGTATGGAATTTCTTTTGACCTGCGGCGTGGAGATTTCGCCCCAGTGGACCAGCGAGCCCCTGCGCCGGGGCATCGCCCGCTTCCGCCGGGATCTGCAGATGACCCTGAACCAGGGGGATCTCATTCCCGCCGGGCGCATCCAGCTGTGTCTGGTCCGCAGTCTTGGTCCCGAGCAGTATTCCATCGACCTGCAGAGCAGCGAGTCCATGATCATCCGTGCCGCCGACGATCTGGGGGCGGTCTATGCCCTGCTGCATCTCAGCCGCACCGCCCTGGGGGTGACGCCCTTCTGGTTCTGGAACGACCAGCAGTTCGAGCGCAAGGAGCTGGCCGCCGTCACCCAGGAGCACATCGTCAGCAAGGCGGCGTCGGTGGCCCTGCGGGGCTGGAGTTTTGAGGGCGGCCAGCTGCTGGAGGGCTGGAACATTCCCGAAACTCCCACCCTGGGCTGGGAGATGGCCTTTGAGGCCCTGCTGCGCTGCGGCGGCAACTTTGTCTGTCTGCCCCAGGGCAAGCCCGCCGCCCTTGCCGAGGCCATGGGTCTGTGGCGGATGCAGGACGGCGCCTGCCCCCTGGATGCCGCCCCCTTTGACCGGGCGGTGCCGGGCAAGTCCTCCCTCTACGCCGACAGCGCCGACGACTACGCCCGGCTGTGGGCCGAGGCCGTCGACCGCCACAAACAGGAAAAGATCATCTGGCGCATCGGTCTGCCCGCCCGGGGCGGCGATATCCTGGACGGCCGGGATCTGGCCGCCGCCACCCTGCCCCGCCGGGGCGCCCAGATCGGCCGGGTGCTCCGGGCCCAGTACGACGCCGTCCGGGCCCAGCTGCCTACCGCACCCATCTGTCTCATGGACAGCGACTGCGCCGCCCTGGAGCGGGCGGGGGCCCTCTCCCTGCCCGACGACATCATCCGCATCTGGCAGGACAACGGCTACAGCAAGTTCGTCTCGGCCCGGCAGGGCAGCCGGGATCCCCGTACCCCCCAGCTTCCCCCCGAGCCGGGTCCCGGCCGGGGCGGCGTCTACTTCCATGCGGCGTACAGCGACGGGGAGGCGGGCAACTGTCTCACCATGCGTCCTGCCGCCCTGGACCTGGCCGCCCGGGAACTGTGCGATGCCTTTGAAAAGGGTGCCAGGGCCATGTGGCTCATCGGGGCGGGGAGCGTCAAGCCCCACGTCTATCCCCTGGATGCCCTGGCCGCCCTGTGGCGCAACGTGGACGCCGACCTGAACGCCCACCGCACCGGCTATTTGCGCACCTACTACCGCGCCCCCGACGGCTGGGCCCTCCAGAACCGCCAGCTGGACGATCTGGACACCTGCCTGAAATCCTGGTTTGAGGCCACCGCCGCCTTCGGGCCCTGGCCGGACCAGCGGGCGGGGGAGCAGTTCATGGCGGTGGCGGCCCGGGCGGTGGCCACTGCCTGGCTGTCCGGGCGCACCCGCAGTTCGGTGCCCGAGCTGCGCTGGGCCGCCGGGGACGAGCCCTTTGCCGAGCAGCTGGACTGGCTGCGGGGGGTCTGCGCCGACGCCCTGCCCGGCTTCGACACCCTGGTCTCGGGGTGCGAGTACGCCGCCCGGCCCACCACCCGCCTGTGGGCGGACACGGTGCTGGGTCAGGCTAGGCTCTACCGCTACTGTCTGGGGGCCGTGGTGGACCTGTGCGACGGCTGGCAGCAGTGGACGGCGGGGGAGTACCGGGCCTGCTTTTTGAAAGTGGGCCGGGCCGCTGCCGGGTTCGAGGCCGCCCGCCGGGTGGTGCGGGATTTCGCCCACGGGCGCTGGGCAAACTTTTACCGGCAGGAGGAGACCCAGACCGATCTGGCCCGGACGGTGTGGGTGCTCAGCGGGCTGACCGCCCTGCCCCGGGCTGCGGGGGACGGCCCCGACTACACCGGCTGGCAGCGGGAGGCCCTGGGCCCCGACGCCCCCGCCTCCGCCATGCGGGACGAGGCCCTGCTGGCCATTCTGGAACGGGCCGACGCCCAGAAACGCCAGTAAACAGTCCGCCGTCTGCACAGCCGCACACCGAAAGGGACGGGTTCTGCCGTCCCATGATCCGCCCCCGGGCGGGAGGGAGATTCCCTATGAGCGTATCCTTTGACAGCATCCGCAAAAACACCGAGATCGCCGCCTACATCCGCAAGGCGGACGAATCCCTCATCGCCCTGGGCTACACCGAGCACAGCTTTGCCCACGTGGGCCGGGTGGCGGACACCGCCCGGCGCATTCTGCTCTGGCTGGGCCAGGACGAGCGCACCGCCGAGCTGGCGGCCATCGCGGGATGGCTGCACGACATCGGCAACGTGGTCAACCGCATCGACCACGCCCAGAGCGGCGCCGTCATGGCCTTCCGCATTCTGGACAAGCTGGGCTTTGACCCCGACGAGACCGCCACCATCGTCACCGCCATCGGCAACCACGACGAGGGCACCGCCTTCCCGGTGAACGCCGTGGCCGCCGCCCTCATCCTGGCCGACAAGACCGATGTCCGCGCCAACCGCGTCCGCAACAAGGACATGGCCTCCTTTGACATCCACGACCGGGTCAACTTCTCGGTCAAGGAGTCCCGGGTATTGCTGGAGCCGGGGGTCATCCGCCTGGCGCTGACCATCGACACCGGGGTCTGCGCCGTCATGGACTACTTCGAGATTTTCCTCGACCGCATGATCCTCTGCCGCAAGGCCGCCGAAAAACTGGGCGTCCGGTTTGCCCTGTCCATCAACGGCCAGGCCATGCTGTGAGAGGGCTGACATCTTGTAGTTGGGGGACGGCTCGGCAACAAGATATGGGCCGGATGCCGGAATCCTTCCCGAAAATTCGTGAAAAAACACATACAACAGGCAAAAAATCCGTCCGGGGTGTTGACAAAGGCCTTGCGGATGGGCTATAATCATAGTCTGCAAGGCTGTCCCTCGATGGGGCGTAGCCCAGGCATCGAAATTCACCCCGCAGCGCGCGCGGCAACAGTGTGCCGCCGTGCCAAATTGGGACAGGAGGATATGTAAAATGAAACAGACTTTCCAGCCGAAAAAGCGTCAGCGCAGTGCCGTCCACGGTTTCCTGAAGCGTATGTCCAGCAAGAATGGCCGCAAGGTCATCAACGCTCGCCGCGCCAAGGGCCGCAAGAGCCTGACCGTCTGATCCTTCCTCTCTGGAAGGGGCGTCCGCGACGCATGGGCCCGGCTGCGGGCCTTCTTTTTCAAAATAATACGGTTTCTCGGGTATTTGCACAGGACTCCATGTCAGTCGACCCACGAATCCACCTTCAGGCTGCTGATCCTGGTCAAATGCAAGGTCACAAAAAGCCCGCCGGTTTTCGCCGGTGGCTTTTTTCCCTGCGTTTGGCCGTGCGCTCGGCAGCCTTTTTTCAAAGCCGCATCCCGCGGCGGAAGGGATCTTATGCGCTACCGCACCATCTGTAAAAACAAAGAGTTTACCCGCGTGTATGCCCGGGGCAAAAGCTACGTTCACCCACAGCTGGTGCTCTACGTCGCCAAAAACCGGACGGGCCACACCCGCATCGGCCTGACCGCCACCAAAAAGGTGGGCTGCGCCGTGCTGCGCAACCGCGCCCGCCGGGTCATGCGCGCCGCCCTGGCCGAGCATCTGCCCGGCGACATCGGCGGCTACGACATCATCCTGGTGGCCCGCGCCCAGACCCCCCGCCTCAAAAGCACCCAGGTCAGCAAGACCCTGGCCAAGCTTATGCGGGCCGCCGGTCTGCCCGACCGCGCCCTCAACCCATGACCCCGCCGCTCTTCACCCGGCCCTTCATCGCCCTGATCCGGCTGTACCAGCGTTACATCAGCCCCAACCTGGGGCATCACTGCCGGTTTGTGCCCACCTGCAGCCAGTACGCCGTGGAGGCACTGACCACCCACGGCCTGCTCAAGGGCGGGCTGCTGGCGCTGTGGCGCATCCTGCGCTGCAATCCCTTCGGCCGGTTCGGCTATGACCCCGTGCCCGAAAAGGGCCGCTGGCGCAATCCCGCCCGGCGCCTCACCCGGGAAAAGTAGACCGCCGTGCCTTTTGCGGCACGATCTTCCCCTGTTTTTCGTCCCTGCGCTGCGCTGTGGGGGCTTTGGGTAAAAACACAACGAAATGCCCTGCGCGCAGGCGGGGCGGATTGGACAGGCTATGACTGAAATTTTAGGTTTTCTCTCCATCATCCTCGGCCCCCTGATGGCCCTGATGTACCAGGCCATCCCCAGCTATGCGCTGACCATGATCATCTTCACGATCCTGATCCGCATCGTCTCGCTGCCTCTCGCCATCAAACAGCAGAAGTCCATGGCAAAGATGTCGGTCTACACCCCGATGCTCAACGAGATCCAGCAGAAGTACAAGAACAACCCCGAAAAACAGAATGAGGAACTCATGAAGTTCCAGCAGGAATACGGCTACAATCCCATGGCCGGCTGCCTGCCCATGGCGCTCAACATGCTGATCCTCTTCGCCATCATCCAGGTGGTCTACCATCCCGTGCGCTACATCCTGGGCATCCCCGCCGACGCCATCAGCGCCGCCTGCACCGCCCTGGGCATCAACGCCTCCAACGTCACCCTGGCTGAGACCCAGCTCATCACCGCCATCAAGGCGGGCACCGATGTGGCTACCGGCCTCACCGCCGAACAGATCGGCCTGATCCAGGGCTTCAACACCAGCTTCCTGGGCATGGACGTCTGCACCACCGCAGGCTTTGCCCTGTCCCCCCTGCTGATCTTCCCCATCCTGGCCACCATCACGGTGTTTGCCTCCAACATCATCGTCACCCGCATGTCCGGCCAGCAGGCCGCCACCCAGGGCAGCATGAAGGTCATGCTGTGGGTCATGAACCTGATGTTCGCCTGGTTCTGCTTTACCGCACCCATCGGCTTCTCCCTGTACTACACCACCTCCAACATCTGCATGATCCTGCAGTCGGTGCTCACCAACAAGGTGTACAGCCCCGAGCGCTTCAAGAAAGAGTATGAGGCGGAACTGGCCGCCAAGAAGGCCGCCAAAAAGGCCAAGAAAGAGGTCGTTGTGGTGGAGGAAGGCCAGGAAGTGACCAAGCAGGTCAACGAGGCCGAACTCAACCGTCTGCGTCTGGAACGCGCCCGCGCCCTGGACGCCGAAAAGTACAAGGATGAGCGCACCCGTCCCCTGACCGAGGCCGAGCGCGCTGAGCTGGAAGCACAATCCCAGTCCAAGAAAAAGAAAAAGGGAGGCAAATAAACCATGCGTGAGATCGAAATGACCGGCAAGACGGTGGAACTGGCGGTTCAGGCTGCCTGCGAAGCCCTGGGCGTTGACCGGGACGACATCAACGTCAGCTACGAGGTTCTGGATTTCCCTGTGAAGAAGCTGTTCAAGACCATCCCCGCCCGGGTGCTGGTCAAGGTGGACGAGCCCGAATCCGCCGCAGCCGCCGAGACACCCGCCGCGCCCGCTGTGGCTGAGGCAGCTGCTCCCGCGGCCCCCAAGGCGGAGGAAGCCGCTCCCGCAAAGGAAACCGCCGCCGAGGCAGAAGCCGCTGAAGAAACCTCTCCTGCGGAGGAGACCGCTCCCGAAACCGAGGCAGCCCAGGCCGACGAGGAAATTGCCCTGGACATTGCCGCCGACCAGCGCCTGACCGCCGCCGTGGACTACCTGCGCCCCATCTGTGAGATGATGGGCGCCTCCAACCTGGAGTTCACCGCCGTCAAGAAGGGCGAGGCCACCATCCTGCGCATCCAGGGCGACCACGTGGGGGTTCTCATCGGCCGCCGGGGCGAGACGATGGAGAGCCTGAGCTACCTGACCAGCCTGGTGGTCAACCGGATGGAGGGCAGCTACGTCAAGCTGGGCCTGGATGTGGCGGGCTACCGCGGCAAGCGGGAGGACGACCTGGCTGCCCTGGCCGGCCGCCTGTGCGAGCGGGTCAAGCGCACCGGCTGCTACTATGAGATGGAGCCCATGAACCCCTACGAGCGGCACATCATCCACACCGCCGTGGCCGCCATCGACGGCGTCCGCAGCGAGAGCAAGGGCGAGGGCACCGACCGCCGTGTGGTCATTTACTCCACCGATCCCGACGCCTGCAACCTGCCCGACCGGGAGAGCGGACGCCGTTCTCACGGCGGCAACCGTGGCCGCGACAATGGCCGTGGCCGCGGGGGCAACCGCGGCGGACGGGGCGGCTTCCGGGGCGACAACCGCCGTGGCGGTGACCGCGGCGGACGGAGCGGACGTTCCGGCGGACGGGGCGGCAATGGCCGCGGACGCGGTTCCTACGTGCCCGGCCGTGAGTTTGCCGATACCCCCCGGGATCCCGATGCCCGTCCTCAGGCACCGGCCCCCGTGGAGCGCATCCACGACGGTGACGACTTTGCCATGTTCGGCAAGATCGAGCTGTAAGACAGCCTCATAAAACCAGCATCCCCCGCACCCGGCTGAGGAGACTCAGCCCCGGGTGCGGGGGATTTTTGTTTTTTCGATGTTGGCATCTGCTTCGGGGTGGGCGGTTTGGGCAGGGGAGAGGAGAGGGTGCTGTTCCCTTTCCGGAGATTTTTTCCCGGGCGGCAGTTGCTGCGAGGGCCAGCTTTTTTCTCTGTCACCCCGTCGGGGTGTTGCGTGGGGGTGTTCGCCGGTCACAGCAGCGCCCGGCAGAGGGCCAGGATTGCCAGATGGGCGGGGTAGAACAGATAGAAGAAGTATTTGGAGATCCGGGGATGTGCCAGGGCGAAGGGAGAGCGCCGGCCGCTGTATCCCAGCAGGATCACCGCCCCGGACACCAGGATGCCCAGACAGGCACCTCCCCCATGCAGGGCCGCCGGCCCGCTGTCCATGCCCAGGTAGGTGTAGTTCGTCCACTCAAACCAGAAAAACAGCGCCGCCGCACTGCCGAAGGCCACCGCCTGACGCCGGGGAGTGGTGCCTGCCCAGGCGAAGAGCAGGGTATAGCAGGCGGCCAGCAGCGGCCAGTCGCAAAAGACGGTGGCCATGGCCAGCACAAACACCGCCGCCCCCCGCAGAGCAGGATTCCGGATGCCCTCCCGGGCCCACAGCATGAGGAAGCAGAGGGCCAGGGTGAACATCATGTTCAGCTGCCCGATGCCCAACGCCAGCCCGTACACCGGCTGAGCGACCACCCCGAAGAGCAGCAGCCGCAGGGCGTAGTCCCGGCGGGAATGGGTGTACCGGAAGCCCTCCACCAGGAAAAAGCACATGGTCACGGCGGTAAAGTAGCCGATGTCGGTGAGGACCTCATAAGCCGGGGTTCCGGCAGGCAGCAGGGCGATGGCAAAATGGTTGCATGCCATGGTGAGCATGGCCGCCAGCTTGATGCCGTCCCGGGAAAAAGGGCGGTTTTTCTGGGTCATACATCTTTCCTTTCCACGGGCGGTGGGGGAGGCGGGCAGTTTTCCACCCCATTTTTCCACCCCACAGCCGGAAATTGCCCGGCCCCGCCCTTGTTTTCACTTCTTTTGCGCGAGATAATATTACAATACACCGTACATTCCTCTGCCGTCAACAGGGTTTTCAACATTTCGTTGAAAACCCTGTTGAAAACGGTGGAAAAGGGGTGTTTTTCTGGGGAAAACCCTGTGGAAAGGGGAAAAAAGGCCCTTTTTTGCCCCCAAAAACCCCGTTTTGGGCCCTTTGGAGGCACCAGATTGTGGAAAACTTCACCTCCTGCCGGGCTGCTCTTGTCAGATGGGGGCGTGCGGGATATACTGACAGTATCCCATCATTCCGCGGGGCCCATCGCCAGAACACAGGGCGGTGCATTCTGTCCCGATGCCCGGGCCTTTGCCGGGCATCCTGCCGCCCTCCTCGCCCTTTGCAGGGTTCCATCTGCACGGTTGCATAAGAAATTTTTTCGGCCTCGCTGCCGGACCTTCCCTTTCTTGTGCCGCTCACCCCCTGCAAAAGGCCCCCTGGCCTGGAAGCGCCGCACTCACAGGAGGATTCTCTGTATGCTGCAACCCGGAATTTCCGGCGAGGCCCGCTGCCTCGTCACTGCCGAAACTACTGCCGCCGCCATGGGCAGCGGCGCCCTGGAGGTCTTTGCCACCCCCGCCATGATCGCCCTCATTGAAAAAGCCGCCTGGCAGAGTGTCCAGCCCCATCTGGAGGAGGGCTGCGGCACGGTGGGCACCGCCCTGCGGGTGCGCCACCTGGCCGCCACGCCGGTGGGCATGGAAGTCACCGCCAAAACCGAACTGGTGGAGGTGGACGGACGGCGGCTGGTGTTCCGCGTGGAAGTCCGCGATGCCAAGGGCGTGGTGGGCGACGGGGAACATGAACGCTTCATCGTCAAAAATGAGAGTTTTCTGAAAAAGGCAAAGGCCAAGCTGGGGGAGTGATTCCCAGGCGGGCGCCCCAAACTATTTTCCATACCGAGCGACCGGAGCCCGCCGCAACCCGGACGAGTAACCCCAGGGCGGGCGCCATCCATCCCCGGCATCGCCGGTTTTCTCCTTGCCTTTTTTGCCGTTTTTCTTGCCGGGTTTTCTCTTTCCATGGAAAGCCATTGCATGCCGCCCCGGCCGTAGCAAGCCGCCCGGCCCTATACCTATCTTCGCCCATCGCCCCCACGCATACAAAAGAACTTTTCCTGTTTGTTTTGCTGGCCAACGGCAGGGCTTTGGGTGGAAGGCGGTTTCCTCGCGGGGATGGGAGAGGGCCTGGGCCGGCTGACCGTTTTGCCATGCCCGTTCCGGGGCTTTGTTCCGCCTTTTCCCGCCGCCTGTTGCGGGGAAGGGCGGACGTTGTTCCGGGGCGGGTTTTGTGGTATCATAGTGGTGTATATGTCTTTTTGTTCCCGGCTGTCGGAGCCGGGGGATATCCCGCGAAAAAAGGAGATTTTTCGGATGCTGCTGCGCAATACTGTCTGTGCGCTGGCCACACCGCCCGGGGAGGGCGGCATTGCGGTGGTGCGCCTGTCCGGGCCGGACGCCTACCCCATTGCGGAAAAGGTGTTCGTCCCGCTGCACAAGAACAAAAAGGTGGCCGACGCCAAGGGCTACACCGCCCTGTTCGGGCATTTTGTGCTGAACGGCACCGAGATGGACGAGACAGTGGCCCTGTTTTACCGGGCGCCCCACAGCTACACCGGGGAGGACGTGATCGAGCTGTCGGTCCACGGGGGCAGCGTCATGGCGGATGCCCTCATTGAGGCCCTGCTGGCGGCGGGGGCGGCTCCGGCCGGGCCGGGGGAATTCACCCGCCGCGCCCTGGAAAACGGCCGCATGAGCCTGACCCAGGCCGAGGCGGTCATGGAAATCATCTCGGCAGGGGGACGGCAGGGGGCTGCCCTGGCCAAGAGTGCCCTGGACGGCCGCCTGGCCGCCGAGACCGAGGAGATCAAGCAGTCGCTGCGGGGTCTGGCCGCCCATCTCACCGCCTGGGTGGACTACCCCGAGGAGGACGTGCCCGAGCTGGCCCCCCAGGAGCTGCGCGGAACACTCTCCCAGGCCAAGGAAAAGCTGGACCGGTGGATCGCGGGCTACGGCGCGGGTGCTGTCCTGCGCCGGGGAGTGGACTGCGTGCTGCTGGGCCGCCCCAACGTGGGCAAGAGCACGCTGCTCAATCTGCTGGCGGGCTTTGACCGGGCCATCGTGACGCCGGTGGCGGGCACCACCCGGGACGTGGTGGAACAGGCGGTGCAGCTGGGAGATACCGGCATCCGCCTCAACCTGTTCGACACGGCGGGGGTGCGCAGCGAGGCCGAGACAGACGACGCCATCGAGGCGGAGGGCATCCGCCGCAGCTGGAAAAAGCTGGAGGAAGCCGGGCTGGTGCTGGCGGTGTTTGACGCCGGGCAGCCGGTGACCGAGGCGGATGTGGAGCTGGCAAAGCGGTGCCAGGGCCGGCCCGCCCTGGCCATCTTCAACAAGCAGGATCTGGCGGCGGAGAATACCGGCTTTGACGAGACGATGCTGCTGCCCTATTTCAGGAGCGCGGTGCGGCTGTGTGCCAAAGATGCGGCCAGCCTCAAGCCCCTGTGCGACGCGGTGGCCGAGCTTCTGGGCACGGCAAAGCTGGACCCGGGGGCTGCGGCGCTGGTGAATGCCCGGCAGTTTGCGGCGGCATCGGCGGCCCGGGACGCGGTACAGGAGGCCATCCATGCGGTGGATACCGGTTTCGGACTGGACGCGGCGGGGGTCTGCATCGAGGACGCCCTCCACGCCCTGGCCGACCTCACCGGTGAGGACGCCACCGAGGCGGTCATTGACCAGGTGTTTGAGACTTTCTGCGTAGGTAAATGACAGTCCAGGCGGGCGGCAGGCTCCCGGACCGGGGAGCTGTTCCCGTTTTGACCGTCTGAGCAGGGAAGGGGAGTTGCGGAGTGAAAACGGCACTGAAAATCTGTGCTGCGGTATTTGGCCTTGTGGGCGTGGTCTTTCTGGCTGTGGGTGCCGGGGTGTGCTATGTCACCGGGCTGCGCTGGCCGCTGATCCACGTGGGACTGGGCGCGGTGTTTGTCATCCTGGCCATCAGCTTTGTAATCTATCTGCGCCGCCGCGCCGCCACGGAAGCCCGCCTGTTGGAAACCGGCACCCGCATCCAGGCGAACATTGACGATATATCGTTAAATTATTCCGTCCGGGTCAACTGGCGGCATCCGTATGTCATCCAGTGTTCCTGGCTGGATTCCCAGACCGGGAAGGTCTACGTCTTTCACTCCGATTCCATCTGGTACAACCCCACCCCCTATCTGGGCGACCGCACCACCCTGCCGGTATACATTGACCCGGACAATCCCAAACATTATGTGGTGGATACCGAGGGGATTCTGCCGCCGAAAGGGTGAGTTTTGCTTTTCTTTTT
>JAHZHS010000030.1 GCA_019420135.1 Oscillospiraceae bacterium
TGGTGTAGAAGCCGGTGCACTCCAGAACAACGTCGACGCCCAGCTCGCCCCAGGGGCAATCCTTGGCATCTTTGATGGCGTAGATCTTGATTTCCTTGCCATCGACGATGATGGAGTCATCGGTGGAATCGACGGTGTGCTTGTTCTCGCCGATCTTGCCCAGGAAAGAGCCCTGAGCGGTATCGTATTTCAGCAGATGCGCCAGCATCTTGGGGCTGGTCAGGTCGTTGATTGCGACGACCTCGTAGCCCTCCGCCTCGAACATCTGACGGAAAGCCAGACGGCCGATGCGGCCGAAACCATTGATAGCAACTTTGACAGCCATAGTTAAATCCTCCCAAGATTTTGTATTAAGGGGTTGCCCCCACCTCGCGGTGCCATAACACCGCGCTACGGTACATCATTATTGTATCCCATTACGACGGAAACTGCAAGGGGGACTGTTATTCTTTTAACGCAAATTTTTGAAAAAAATGTTCCAAATCTCTCCATTTGCCGTCCGGGCGCTGCTTTTGCCTTTCGGCCGCCCCGGGACTTACCGGCCAGGTACGGCTAACCGGAGCGGGACTGCATACAATAAAAGAGCGCGGTTTTGCCCGCTGTACGGCAGCGGGCCGCCGCAGCATCCGCCGAAGGAGAGGATTCCCATGCCCAATTTCACCGCTCTGCGCGAGGCCCTGGCCGGGCAAGCGGCGCGCCGCAGTGCCTGCGGCCTGCCCCCCGGCACGGTGCTGCCCCGCCTGCGGCTTCTGACCACGGCGGAGCTGTTGTGCCCTGCCGTACCGCCCGCCTGTGCCGCCGACGCCTCTGCCGAGGTGGAAGCCGTCTGTCTGGCAGCCCGCGGCATGCTGCGCCGCCGGGGCGGCTGGCTGTGCCATTTCTGCGGCGACGGTCCCCTGCCGGTACTGGCCCGTCCTGCCCTGCTGCAGGCGGCCGTGCTGGCCTGGCTGCGGGGGGCGCTGCTGGCCGGCGCCGGGGAGGTCAGCCTGGTCTGCGACGGGCAGGGCGGAGCGGTGCGGCTGTCCCTGTCGGGCGGGGCGGACCCCCAGGGGGATGCCGCCGCCCTGTTGGAACGCCTGGTCCGGGAGGCGGGGGGCACCGCCCTGTTTCTGGCCCACGGGGCCTTTGGAGCGGCGCTGCGCCTGCCCCGGGCGGACGGCCTGCCTCTGCGTCGGCCCGCCCGGGCGGAGGAGTTGCTGGCCGACCGCTATGCCCTGCCCCGGCTCTATCTGGACGGGTTCTGTGCCGAGCCGGAACTGTGACCTGCCCTTGCTTCCCGCCTGTCGATATGGTACGATAAATCATAATTCTCGTGTCCATCCGACACCCAATGCGGGAGGGATCTCATGCTGGAACAGCTTCGCCTTGCCATGGCGCGGAAAAAACTTCGCCGCGCCGGTCTCCTGATGCTCACTGCGGTGATTGCAACCTTCAATTTCTGGCCGGGTTACCTCACGCTGCTGCGGGGGCCGCAGGATCTCTACACCCTGGACGCCGAGGATCTGGAGGGCCGCTATGTGGCCGCCCGCATCGACATCATCTACGACTGGTATGCCGAGAGCGTCCGCCGGGGGGACGATTCCCAAACCCCTGTTCAGCGGGAATATATCATTCCGGCGGGGGAGTCCTCCTTCATCGGGCTGGAACTTCCTTCCGATCTGTTCGACGCCGCCGAGGCCGTGACAAACCATACCGTGGGGGTCCAGATCGGCAAGGAGAGCGGTTCCAGCCCTTCCGAGCTGGTGGTGCGCGGCACCATCCGGCCGATGAGCGACCAGACCCGCTCCTTCTATTATGATGTGGTGGGCTACGATGACCTCTCCCCCGAGGATCAGCAGCGGTTCCTGCCCCTGGTGCTGGAGACCGACACCATCGGCCGGTATCCCGTCTCTGCCCTGCTGCTCAGCGCCCTGGCCCTGGCGGCCTTTGCCCTGCCCAGTCTGGGACTGGCCCTCAGCGCCGTCCTGGGCAAGGGGCCCCGGCAGATCGTGAACTATCTGGGAGAGTTGTCCCCCGCTCGGTACGAGCTGGTGGCGGATGACCTGGACGACTTCTACGACTCCGCCGTGCCGTCGGATCTGGTGCGGGTCAGCCCCCGCTGGCTGCTGTACGAAAACGGGGCCTCCAGCTGGCTGCTGGCCGCCCTCGATGTGGCCTGGGTCTACCGGGAATCCTCCTGGCGCGGAGAAAACATTGTGGTGTGCAGCAAGTCGGAACCCAACCGCTTTTCCAAGCACCGCATTCCTGTAGGGACGCGGTGGGCCGCCGACAATCTGCTGGGCCGCCTGTCCGCCATGCTGCCCGAGGCCGTCTTTGGCTACGATCCCCGCTGGGAGACGCTCTACGCCCTGGATCCCCAGCGGTTCTGCCACGACATCCGGGCCACACTCTACGCGGCAGGCCCCGGCGGCGCGCCTCTCTATGACGCCGTCCGGGAGGCGCCCGACCTCTTCCCGCCCCGGCCCGGCGACGATCCCCCGCCCCGGCACACCGCCCCGGTGGAAGCGCCGGAAGCCGCCGCTGACCACGCCGTTTCTTCCCCTTCCGCCGGCACGGCTCAGCCGGAGGCCGGTGCACCCGCACCGTCCCCCGCCGGGGATGCCGGTCCCGGCGAAGCCTCTTCCCCCGGGGAGGAAAACTCCTGACGCTGTCCCCCTACAACAAGGCATAAAAAACGCCCCCGCCTTCCGGCATCTGCCGGAAAGGCGGGGGCGTTCTTTGTTTGTCCGTCTGGTGGGAAAGGGATCAGTCCTCGATCACAATGCGGGTGATGACCGGCATTTTGACCGGCTTGTTCCAGGTCTCGGGGCCGTAGGTGGGCTGGGACGCGATGGCGTCCAGCACCTCAAAGCCGCTGTCCATCTCGCCGAAAGCCGCATACCGGCCGTCCAGCTTGGGCGCGTCCTTGTGGACCACAAAGAACTGAGTGCCTGCCGTGTCGAAATCATCGTCCCGGGCCATGGAGAGGGCCCCGCGGACATGCTTGAGGGGGTTGGGCACGCCGTTCTCGGCAAACTCCCCCTTGATGTGCCACTCGCTGTCGGTCATGATGTCATTGTCCGGCGAACCGCCCTGAATGACATAGTCCTTGACGATGCGGCACCAGCACAGCCCGTCGTAAAAACCGCTGCGGGCGGTCTTTACAAAGTTTTCCACCGTGATGGGGGCATGTTCGGGGTAGAGGGTGAACACCATCTGCCCGAAGCCCTCAGTCTCAATGATGCAGCGCATCAGGACACGACCGTATGCTTGAAGTAGAGGTTGGCGGACGCGGTCATGTAGTAGCCGCTGATGTTGTCATGCATCAGGAAGGAGTTGGACTTGTAGTACAGCGGCAGGCAGCAGTAATCGTTGGAAGCCAGATCGGCAGCCTGCATGGTCAGCTCGGCAGCCTTGGAGGCGTCGCTCTCGCTCATGACCTGCTCCACCAGAGCATCATACTCGGGGTTGGAGTAGAAGCTGTTGTTGCTGGAATCGCCGGTCTTGAACAGAGGCAGGAAGCTCATGGGGTTCAGGTAGTCGGCGCTCCAGCCCATGGCAGCCACTTCGTAGTTGCCCTGCTGCACATCCTCGTAGAAGATGGCCCAGTCGTTGGAGGAAACCTCAACGTTGATGTTCAGGTTGTTCTTGAGCATCTCGGCCATGGCCTCGACGACCTTCTTGACGGTGTCGTCCTGATAGTAGGACAGCTGCAGGGTGGGGAAGCCCTCACCGTTGGGGTAGCCGGCCTCGGCCAGAGCAGCCTGGGCAGCCTCCACGTCAGCGGTGGCGGACAGGCCGTAGTTGCTGCGGCCCTCGGTGATATCCTTGCCGTCCACGGTGTAGCCGGGGGCCAGGAAGCTGTAGGCGGGCTCGGCGTCGATCTGGACCACGTTGTCAATCAGGGACTGACGGTCGATGGCCAGGCAGAGGGCCTTGCGGACCAGGGGGTTATCGTAGGGGGCAACGGAGCAGTTGATGTTGTAGTAGACGGTGCCGTAGCTGGGGTAGACCTGGACACCGGCCTTCTCGGCCTTGAGGCGGGCGTAGTCGGAGGACGGGATGCTGATGATGCCGTCCACCTCGCCGGACTCATAGGCGGTGAGAGCGGTGGAGTTGTCCAGGATGTAGCGGAAGGTCAGCTTGTCCAGGGTGACGTTTTCCGCATCCCAGTAGTTCTCGTTCTTTTCCAGGATGACGTTCTCGTTCAGGCTCATGCCGGTGACCTTGAAGGGGCCGTTGCAGACGTAGGTCTCGGGAGAGCTGGTCCAGGCGTCGCCGTTGGCCTCAACAGTAGCCTGCTGGACGGGATCGTAGACCCACATGCTCAGCACGTCGATGAAGTAGGAGGTGGGCTGGATCAGGGTGATCTCCAGGGTCTGGTCGTCGATGGCCTTGACGCCCAGATCGTCGGCGGTGGCAGTGCCGTCATAGAATTCCTGGGCGTTCTTGATGTAGCCGGTGACCATGCTGACGTACTGGGCCGCCGTGGAGGGGGTCAGCACGCGCTGGATGGAGTAGACAAAGTCATTGGCGGTGAGAGGGGTGCCGTCGCTCCACTTCAGGCCGTCGCGGAGGTGGAAGGTGTAGACCAGGCCGTCGTCGCTGATGTCCCAGCTCTCGGCGCAGCCGCCCACCAGAGAACCGCTCTCGTCGTAGGTGACGAGTCCCTCAAAGCAGTTGATGAGCACATACTGGGCGAAGGAGTTGTTGGTGACGCCGGGGTCGAGGCCGTCGGGGATGTTGTTCAGGACGAAGGTCATCTCCTGGGCACCGGCGGGGGCAGCCTCGGCGGTTGCCGCGGTGGAAGTGTCATCGGCCGTGGAAGCCGACACGTCGGAAATGTTCTGGGGCTCGTTGGAGCTGCACGCGCTCAGCAGCGAGACCGCCAGCGCGCCCGCAAGCAGGGCGCTCAAGGCTTTCTTTTTCATGGTGATCTCTCCTCGTATGTATTTCTGTTATCCGCAGGATCTGCGGCATAACCATGGGAAGTGCACGGCTCTGTTCAGTCGTACAGGTGGCAGGCCACGCAGTGGCCGGGGGCGGCCTCCTTCATCTCGGGCACCTGCTGGGAGCAGATGGGCTTGGCGTAGGGGCAGCGGGTGTGGAAGCGGCAGCCCTCGGGCGGATGGACCGGGCTGGGCAGGTCGCCGGACACGCCGGTGTTCTCCCGGGTACGGGCTACCTTGGGGTCGGCCACGGGGATGCAGGACAAAAGGCCCTTGGTGTAGGGGTGGAGGGGATTTTTGTAGATCTCCTCCGCCTCGCAGGTCTCCACCAGCTGGCCCAGGTACATGACGCCCACGTCGTCCGAGACGTAGCGAACCATGGACAGGTCATGGGCGATGAAGAGGTAGGACAGGCCTTCCTCCTGCTGGTAGTCCCGCAGCAGGTTGACCACCTGGGCCTGGATGGAGACATCCAGCGCCGAGATGGGCTCGTCGCAGATGACCAGCTCAGGCTTGAGGACCAGCGCCCGGGCGATGCCCACACGCTGGCGCTGGCCGCCGGAGAACTCGTGGGCGTAGCGGCCCGCATGTTCCCGGGTCAGACCCACACGCTCCAGCATGGGGTAGACGTAATCGTCGATCTCCTTCTTGTTCTTCACCACATGGTGGGCGATGAGGGGCTCGGCAATGATGTCCCGCACCGTCATGCGGGCGTTGAGGGAGGCGTAGGGGTCCTGGAAGATCATCTGCATCTTGCGGCGGATGGGCTGCAGCTGGCGGGCGGACAGCTTCGTGATGTCCTGGCCGTCCAGGATGATCCTGCCCGAGGTGGGGTCATAGATGCGGATGATGGTGCGGGCGCAGCTGCTCTTGCCGCAGCCGGACTCCCCCACCAGGCCGAAGGTCCGGCCCTTGCGCAGGGTGAAGCTCACATCGTCCACCGCGTGGACGACGCTGCCCTTGCCTGCGGGAAAATGTTTGGTCAGGTGTTCCACCTGAAGGATGGGCTGTTCCATCACTCTGCCTCCTTTTCTGCCGCGGCAAGCTTGCCGTAGAGCGGGTTGCCCTCCGCCGGGGCGTCGGGCTGGAGCAGCCAGCACATGGCCCGGTGGCCGCCCGCCTGCACATAGGGCGGGCACTCCGCCGCGCAGATATTGCGGGCGTAGGGGCAGCGGGGAGCAAAGGGACAGCCCTTGGGCGGGTTGGTCATGTCCGGCGGGCTGCCGGGAATGGACTGCAGCCGCTCGGCCTTGTCCTTGTTGATGCCGGGAATGGATGCCAGCAGCCCCAGGGTGTAGGGATGCAGCGGATGCTCGAAGATCTCGTCGATGTCCGCCTCCTCCATGACCAGGCCGCCGTACATGACGACCACGCGGTCACACAGTTCCGCCACCACGCCCAGGTCGTGGGTGATGAAGATGATGCTGGTATCATACTGCTTCTGCAGGGTGCGCAACTGTTTGAGGATCTGGTCCTGGATGGTCACGTCCAGGGCGGTGGTGGGCTCGTCGGCGATGAGCAGGTCGGGGTGGTTGGCCAGGGCCATGGCGATCATGACACGCTGGCGCATACCGCCGGAAAATTCGTGGGGATAGGATTTGAGCCGCTTCTCCGGCTCGGGGATGCGCACCTGCTCAAAGAGGTCCAGAGTGCGCTTTTTCAGCTCGTCGGGTTTGAGCTCGGGGTGATGGGTCTTCATCATCTCCTCCACCTGCTTGCCCACCGGGATCAGCGGGTTGAGGGAGGACATGGGGTCCTGGAAGATCATGGCGATCTTCTGGCCCCGGATGGCGCGCATCTCCTTCTCGCTGCACTTGGTCAGGTCCCGGCCCTCGAACTGGATGGAGCCGGCCTTGATGCGGGCGGTGTCGGCCAGCAGCCGCAGGATGGTCATGGAGGTGACGCTCTTGCCGCTGCCGGACTCGCCCACGATGCCCAGGATCTCGCCCTTTTCCACCGTGAAGCTGACGCCCCGCACCGCCTGGACCTCACCCGAGGAGGTCATGAAGGAGGTTTTGAGGCCCTCGACCTTGAGAATTTCTTCCATTGTCCTTGCGCCTCCTTACTTCTTGAGTTTGGGATCCAGCGCGTCCCGCAGGCCGTCGCCCACAAAGTTGAAGGCGAACATGATGGCGCAGATCATCAGCGCAGGGATGAACAGTTCATGGGGACTGGTGCGCAGGTTGGCGGAAGCGTCGTTGCACATGGTGCCCAGGCTGGCCAGGGGCGGCTGAAGGCCGATGCCCAGATAGCCCAGGAAGGCCTCCATGAAGATGGCCGAGGGGATCAGCATGGTGAGGGTCACCAGGATGGAACCCATGGCGTTGGGGATCAGATGCTGGAGCAGGATGGTCTTGGGGGAGGAGCCGATGGTCTTGGCCGCCAGGACGAACTCCTGCTGCTTGAGGCTCAGCACCTGGCCGCGGACGACACGGGCCATGTCCACCCAGTAGACGCTGCCCAGGGCGACGATGATGCTCTGGATACCGTCCCCCATGACCTGCATGATGAGGATAACGTACAGCGTCAGGGGGATGGTGGAGATAATGTCCACAATACGCATCATGACGGTATCCACCATGCCGCCCGCGTAGCCGGCCACGCCGCCGTACAGGATGCCGATGATCATGTTGACCAGGGCAGCCACAAAGGCCACCACCAGGGAAATGCGGGTGCCGTACATCAGGCGGGTGAGGATATCGCGGCCCAGGGCGTCGGTGCCCAGCAGGTAGGAGGTGTTCCACAGGGTCTTGGTGGGATAGATGTTGCCGGTGGATTCATCGGCCACCACGTAGGGGCTGCCGCCGTAGTATAGCGCAACTTCCTTGCCGTTTGACTCGAAAATGGTCATGGACTTGTCGGTCTCCTCCCGCACGCGGGTGAGCTGGCTGCCCACTTTGCCGTCCTTGCCCACCGTGATGATGCGCAGCGACTGAGTGATGTACAGGTATTCCCCGGACGGTCCCACATAGACCTTCAGGACGGGAGCGATGTTGACCATTTCCAGGTTCTGCACCGCGTAGTCATAGGGGGTGAACAGCGGTCCCAGAATGGAAAAGAGGATCAGCACTGCGATGATGGCAAACCCCGCAATGGCGGTGGGTTTGTGCCGGAACCGGAACCACACGTCCCCCGCAAAGGTCCGGCTTTTGGACCAGATTTTCTCCCGGTCCGCATCGGACGCCTGCAGCGGCGCCCATTTGTTCTGTTGTGTCAGCTCTGCCATGAATGGTTTCCCTCCCCTTGTGTCAGGACTCGAACTTGATGCGCGGGTCGATCATGCAGTAGAACACATCGACCAGCAGCACCATGGCCATCAGAAAGGCTGCGTAAAAAATCGTCACGCCCATGATGGTGGTGTAGTCGCGCTGGGATACGCTGTTGACGAAGTAGTAGCCCAGGCCGGGGATGGCGAAGATCTTTTCCACAACAAAGCTTCCGGTCAGAAGGCCCGCGATGGTGGGGCCCAGCACCGTGATGACGGGGATGAGGGCGTTGCGCAGGGCGTGGCGGGTGACCACGGCGAACTCGGTGAGGCCCTTGGCCCGGGCGGTGCGGATGTAATCCTGACCCATGACCTCCAGCAGGCTGGACCGCATGAGGCGGGCCAGATAGCTGATGGAGTAGCCGCCCAGGGCGACCACCGGCAGGATGTAGCTTTGCCAGCTGTCCAGGCCGTAGGTGGGCAGCCAGTTGAGCTTGTAGGAGAAGGCGTAGATCAGCAGCGAGGCAATGACGAAAGACGGGATGGTCACGCCGATGGTGGCCAGGGCCATGAGCAGCATATCCTGCCATTTGCCGTTTTTCAGCGCCGCCCAGATGCCCATGGGAATGGCGGCGATGAGCACGAAGATGACGGTGACGCCGCCCAGCCGTGCGGACACCGGCGCGCCGGAGGAGATAAACTCATTGACGGTCTGGCCGGTGTACTTGTAGGAGGGGCCGAAATCCCCGTGGAGGATGCCCTTCAGGTAGGAGAAGAACTGCACATAGTAGGGCTGGTCCAGGCCGAACTTTTCCTCCATGGCGGCGATGACTTCCTCCGGGACGCCCTTGGTGTTGGTGAACGGGCCGCCCGGCACCGCGTGCATGATGATGAAGGTAAACAGGATGATCATGAACATGGCGATCAGCATCATGCCGAGACGTTTCAAGATAAATTTGACCATAAGATACAGGTTCCCCCTCCTCTTTTCTGGATACGGCGCGCGCCGGGAAAGTCCCTGCCGGTACTGTTCCCCGCCGGGTCCGGCGTCGCACACCGCCCGCCGCACCGGATAAGAAAAGGCGCAACAGTGAATGGGTACACCTTTGCGCTTGCGTGTATTATACTACATCAAAACACAGTTGTCACCCAATTCAGGACACTTCCATCCGTAAAACTGCCTTTTGCCCAATTTCTAGCCAGATTTATTCCAATATTTTTGTGTGATTATACCAATATTTCGGTGTACATTCCTGTTTACACAGTGTTTATTTGTCTGTTATAAAAATACACACTGTAGAATTCCGCTGTGTTTTCCCTGTTTTTCCTGTCTCTTTGCGTATATTCTTTCATTTATAAGGGGATCGCCCGAATACATATACATTTTTATCCGTGTGTATCTGTATCGCATACACATTATTTGCTTTTGTACAATAAAGCAGTAAAAAGCGCCCGGGCAGGGAGTCAAATCCCCGTCCGGGCGGCTGTGATAAAGTTTTGTGTATTTCTTCGGCAAACAGTTCTTGTTTTTGTGGTGGACTGTGCGGGAAGGAGAGATGGTCTTCCGGATACCGGCCGGTGTCTGCTCTGCCCTGCTGCACCCGGGCACGCCCCCCTTCCCATCCTGTTCAGGGCTGCCAGCCCTGCCGCCGGCCTCTCCCCTGTGCCATTCTGCGGCTTTTCAGAGAAAACCGGCTCACCGGGCGGCGGAGCCCTCCTCCACCCGGTTGATGAGCAGGTGATCCCCCGCCTGCAGCCGGGTGCTGCCGTCGGGAATGAAGCAGTCGTGACCCCGTCGGATCAGGACGATGAGGGAGCCGGGATGATGGGGCAGGTCGGCCAGGGTGGCGCCGGGGGTCAGCTCGTCAGCCTCCACGGTGCGCTCGGTCAGGCAGAAATCGGTGCCGCCGTGGCGTTCCAGGGCGCACATGACCAGCAGATCCCCCGCCTGCAGGCAGGTATCTCCCTTGGGCACCATCTGTTCCCCGCCCCTGCGCAGACTGACCAGGATGGTCCCCGGGGGCAGTTCCAGCTCGGCGACCCTGCGGCCGCACCAGGAATGCCCGGCCTCCACCTCGATCTGGACAAAATTGACGGGGGTCTCATCCACATAGTCGGTGAAGGTCTTGAGGACGTCGCCCTCCTCGTCGATCATGCCCAGCTTGCGGGCCACGGCGGGCAGCAGCGACCCCTGCAGGGCGATGGAGAACAGCACCACCACAAAGGCGATGTGGAAGATGTCGTTTTCCATGGCGGCAGGGCTCTGCACCGCCACAATGGCGAACACGATGGACGCCGCTCCCCGCAGCCCTGAGAAGGAGACCAGCACCCGCCGGGCCACGCTGCCCCCAAAGGGCGTCATGAGGGCAAAGACCGCCGCCGGCCGGGCCACAACGGCCAGGAAGAGGGCGATGGCCAGCCCGGGCAGCAGCACCGCGGCCATGCGGGAGGGGAAGGCCAGCAGCCCCAGCAGGAAGAACAGCACCGCCTGCATGTTGCCGGTGACGCCGTCAAAGAAGGGCACCAGGGTGGTGCGGGAGGGCAGGCTGCTGTTGCCCAGAATGATGCCCGCAATGTAGACGCTCAGGAAACCGTTGCCGCCCAGCATGGTGGGGGCGGCGTAGGCCAGCAGGGCAGCCCCCACCATGAACAGCGTCTCCATGCCCGAGGCGTCGGGCCAGTAGCGGCGCATGAGCCAGCGCACGCCGAACCCGATGCCGAAGCCGAAGACCAGTCCCAGCACCAGCTGTCCCGCCAGAAGCAGAAGAACGCTTCCCGCTGTGACGCCGGTCTCCATGGCGGAGAGAAGCACCACCGTCAGCATGTAGGCGAAGGGGTCGTTGGAGCCGCTCTCCACCTCCAGCAGGGGGGCGGTGTTTTCCTTGAGGGCCAGGCGGCGGGAACGCAGGATGGAAAAGACCGAGGCCGCGTCGGTGGAGCCCAGCACCGCCCCGCAGAGCAGGCCTTCCAGCAAGGGCATGCCCAGCACAAAACAGCAGAACAGCCCGGTGAGCAGGGCGGTGAGGACGGTGCCCAGGCTGGACAGCACCACCGACAGAGCAGCCACCGGGCGGGCGGCCTTCCAGTTGGTGCCGAAGCCGCCGTAGAACATGATGAACACCAGCGCCACGGAACTGATCTGCTCGGCAAAGGCGTAGTCCTCAAAGGGGATTTTGAACAGGCCGTCGGAACCGAGCAGCATGCCCAGCAGAATGAACATGAGCAGGGACGGGATGCCCAGCCGGCCGGACACTTTTTTGAGCAGCGAACAGGCCAGCAGCACCACCGAAACCAGCAGCAGAATGGATGTCAGGGCAGATCTCTCCTTTCTTGGAGGGCATACAAACAGAGCACGCCCCGTCTCCCGGTATTCCCGGGCGGCAGGGCATGCTCATGCAGCATGCCGCATCCTGAACAGTACTGAATACAGTATACCAGAAAAGGAGAAGCGATTGCATCAAGGTTTTGTAAACTTTCCGCCGTCGGTTCTGCACGGTTCCTGCCGCCGGGCGTCGGATTGGGTCTGCCGAAGGGAGGGGGCGCTCAGGAGTCGGAGCGGATCTCGGTGAGGGAGAGTTTCCCGTCCAGCAGGTCCTCCCGGTCCAGGCGGCAGGGCTGGGCATCGTAGCGGGGGGTGCGCTGGATGCCCTCCCCCGTGTACTGGATGCCCTCCCGGCTGCGCAGGTAGCCGTCGGTCAGGGCCCACTGTCCCCCTGCGCTGCCGATATAATAGGCGGGCAGCAGGGCATATCCCGAGGCATCCACCCCCGCCGGGGTGATTTTCACCGTCTCCCCTGTGCTCAGGTCCACCGCCCAGAAGCCGCCGTCCCAGGACAGCACCATACGGCTGCCGTCGGTGTCGATGGGCTCGACGATGTGTTCCCGGGCCTGTTCCGGCAGGGTACAGACGGTGACGGCCTCCCCTGTGCCGTCCAAGGGTTTTGCCGAGATGGTCCCGGTGCGGCCGTCCGCCAGCCAGACGGCATCCCCCTGCAAAAGGATGCGGTTCCAGTCGATGCTGTATTCCACCACCCTCTCCGGCTCAGCCGAGAGCTCCAGCGCCGCCCGCCAGAGGGTGGCCCGCTTGGCCTCGTTGTCCCAGGTCTCATAGTAAAAGGCGTTATCCCGGACCATCTGGGGCCACTGGAACACCTCCCCGGCGGAGAACACTTCCGTCCACTGTCCCGGCTGCTGCCAGACCATCAGGGAGTAGGTCCCGCCCTCCCGGATTGCCACCGACCAGATGCCGGTCCCGTTTTTTCCCACCAGAAAAGCGTCGCCCTCCCCGGCTGAGGGGCACCGGGCCACCAGCGTTTTTTCGCTGCCGTCCGGCGCCACCCGCCAGACCTCGTCGCCGTCCTCCACGGGCTGGTCAATGAGCAGGCTGCCGTCCTCTTCCGTCCCGAACATTCTCCCCTGTCCCACCCAGGCGGGGCAGTCCTCGGTATCGTGGGTGCAGCCTTCCTTGGTGCAGAACAGCGTCTCCCGGCAGCCGTCCCAGTCAATGTAAAAAATCCGTTTCTGGTCCAGGCGGAAGGCATAGGGATCTTCGTCGTTCTTCACTCTATAGACGCCCTTTTCCGTAGCCACACACTGTCCCTGAAGCCGGAACTCCTCCGGCACCGCCACGGTCCGGGACGGCTGAGCACAGCCTGCGGCCCCCGCCGCCAGCACCGCAGCCAGAAGGAGTGCGTAAATTTTTTCAGCTTTCATTCTGTGTTTCCGCCTCCTGTAAGGTCTGTTCCCAGCGCTGCATGCTGTCACGGTAGTCCATGAGCATTTCCGCCAGTTCTCCCGCCTCCTGATTGGAGATGCTGCACACCTGCCAGATGGCCCGTCCCTCCTCCCGGTGGAGGTAGAGGCAGAGTTCCCGGCCGGGGGAATAGGCGGTACAGGCAAAGTCCGGCCCGGGCAGGGTCTGCCAGTCTCCGGCATCCTGCTGACCCAGAAAGGCCGTCCAGGCCTCCAGTCCGGCCCCCGGGGTTTCGCCGGGCAGGGCATCCGGGGCATCGCACCGGACGTCAAATTCCAGAGGCAGTTCCAGGTCGGGCTGCCAGACCATCCGCACCGATTGTCCGTCTTCCTCCCACAGATAGGTCCGGGTGCCGTCGGGCCGGCGCCGGGCCTCGGCGGTCAGGGCTTCCCCGGCCAGAATGTTCTCCGCTGTCTGCGTGACGGTCTCGTCGGTGACTCCCGCCGCCTGCAGGGTGTCCAGGGCCTGGGAGAGCGCGACCCGGACTTCCTCCGGGGCAGCATTCAGCAGTTCCCCCTCCTGGCCGTCCTGCCCCCCGTAGAGGGTGCGGCTGCGGTAGAGGGCGTCGGCCAGGGGATTCTGCGCGATGGCGTCCGGCTCCTCGCTGGCCAGGACCGGACGCTCCAGGGCGGTGTTTTCCATGGCCCGCCACTCTCCCCGGCAGAGGATCGACGGCAGCGCCAGGCAGAGGGCCGCCCCGGTCACCAGCCCCAGGGCGGCAGCGGGCAAGCGCAGGGCATTTGCCCCGGTCAGGCGGTCAGTTTTCGTGGTCATGGGCGTCCTCCTTTCGGGGCAGGGCGGGCAGGGAGAAGCTCACCCGGGTGCCCTCCCCCACCTTGCTGGCAAAGGTCAGCCCGGTTCCATGGGCCCGGGCAATGGCCTGACAGAGGGCCAGCCCGATGCCGCTGCCGTTCTGGGCCCGGGCACGGGACTTGTCCACCATGTAGAAGGGTTCGGTCAGGCGGGGCAGTTCCTCCGCCGGGATGCCCCGGCCGGTGTCCCACACGGTGAAAGAGACCCGGTCCCCCTCCACCCTGATGTCCAGATGGACGGCGCCGTCTTTCGGCTCGGCCCGCCGGGCGTTGCTGATGAGGTTGAGCAGCAGGGCGCAGAGGAGGTCGGCGTCCCCCCGCACGGCGGGCAAAGCGGGCGGCGCCTGCACCAGCAGAGGCAGGGCGTTTTCCGGCAGGGCCCGGCGCAGGGCGGTGAGCAGCTCCTCCACCGGCAGGTCGGAGAGGGTCACCCCCTCCTGTTCCACCTGCATCAGGCGCAGCAGCTTGCGGCTGAGGGCCTCGATGCGCCGGGCCTCGTGGGCGATGTAGGACGCCGATTTTTCCCGCACCTCCAGGTCATCTCCCGCCGTGCGCATCATCTGGGCATATCCCAGGATGCTGGTCATGGGGGTTTTCAGCTCATGGGTCAGGGCGGTGATGAAATCCTCCCGCTGCCGCACCGCCAGGGCACGGCGGCCCAGTTCCTCCTCCAGGGCGGCGGTCATGTCGTCAAAGCTGCGGCTGAGGGCGGCGATCTCGTCGCCGCCCCGGATGCCGGTGCGCCGGTCGTAGGCCCCCGCCGCGATCTCCCGGCCCGCCTGTTCCAGGGTGTGGAGCGGCCGGGTCAGGCGGGAGATCATCCACCACACCGCCCCGCCCGCCGCCCCGAAGGCCAGCAGCTCAATCCAGAAATAGCTGGTCAGCAGGCTCTCCTGTGTCTCGTAGGCGGCGTCCATGGGGTAGGCCCCCACATAGTAGACGCCGGTGCCGTCGGCGGCGGGTACGGCGTCGGCGATCAGGTACCAGCGGCCCGTCTCCCCGCTGCGCAGCACCCCGCGGGAGGGGTCGGCCAGCAGTTCCTGCTGCCAGGCCAGGGGCACATCCTCCGGCATGGCGGAGTAGGCCAGCACCCCGTCCCCGGTAAAGAGGGCAAAGCCCTTTTCCTCCCCCACATAGCGGGAGACCGACATGCCGTGCTCCATCAGGGCATCGGCGGTGCTCTCCTCCGCCGCCCGCAGATCCAGCTGCAGGGCGTAGAGTTCCCGCTGCTGGGTGGTCTCGGCCTGATTTTGCAGCTCATATACCGCCCTGTGAAAGTTCTGCCGGATGAGCAGCCATCCGCCCAGGGACAACACCAGCCCCAGCACCGGCAGCACAGCCAGCAGCAGTTTTTGAGAAAGTTTCATCCTGCTCCCTCCAACAGATAGCCCAGACGGTAGACCGTCTTGATGTGTCCGGCCCAGCCCAGCTTTTTGCGCAGGCGCTGGATGTTCAGGTCAAGCACCCGGGTGTCGGTCTCGCTCTCCCCGCCCCACACCCGCTCGTAGATGACGTCCCGGTGCAGCACGATGCCCCGGTTGCGGATGAGGAACACCAGCAGGTCGAACTCCCGGGGCGCCAGGGCCACCGGCACCCCTTTTTGCAGCACAGTGCGGGAGACCGGCTCCACCTGCACGTCAAAGGCCGTCAATACATGGGCGCCCCGGCCGGTGCGGCGGAGCACGCTCTCCACCCGGGCCAGCAGTTCCTCCGGCTCAAAGGGTTTTACAATGTAGTCGTCCGCCCCCAGGCGCAGGCCCTTGACCCGGTCGGTCAGGTTTCCCTTGGCGGTGAGGAAGATCACCGGGGTCCCGCTGTCGGTGAGCTGGGGCATGAGGGCAAAGCCGTCGATGCCCGGCAGCATGACGTCCAGAAGCACCAGGTCATAGGTTTTTTCGTCCAGCATGCGGGAGGCGGTCATGCCGTCGGCGGCGCACTCCACCGCCCGGTTGAGGGGGCGCAGGATCAGGCAGATCAGCTCCCGGATGGGCAGTTCGTCGTCCACAACAAGGATGGGGTTCACAGCGGGATTCCTCCTGTTCTCGGTTTCTTTCTCTTATCCAACCGCGCAAATGTTTCAATGACGTATCAAATGCAGGCACAAAAATTCCGCCGCCCGCGGCAACAGAACCGGCAGGCGGCGGAAAAAATTCAGATGTTCAGGCCGGGTGCGCCGCGCCGGGGCGAAGGCTTCAGGCCTTCATCCAGGCGGAGGCCGCAGCGGCCAGCTTGTCGTTGACGGCGTCGGCCGCGGCCTCGCTGTCCCCCACAGCGGACAGGTAGACCTTGATCTTGGGCTCGGTGCCGGAGGGGCGCACCATCAGTTTGGCGCCGTTGGCAAAGCGGTATTCCAGCACGTCGGCCTTGGGCAGACCGGTGCCGTCGGCCTCGTAGTCGATGACCTTGTCCACCTTGTATCCTGCCACCTCGGCGGGGGCGTTGGCGCGCAGATGGGCCATGATGCCCTGCATGGTGTTCATGCCGCTCTCGCCCTCAAAAGTGAAGCTGTGCAGGGCGTTGCGGTAGAAGCCGAACTCGGCATACAGGGCGTTGACCGCATCCAGCAGGCTCATGCCCTGCTTGGCGTAGTAGGCCGCAGCCTCGCAGGCCAGCATGACGGCG
>JAHZHS010000031.1 GCA_019420135.1 Oscillospiraceae bacterium
GAATTTGAACATGTGACGAAAGTATACGAGACCCAAAATGATGAAAACGTCGCCCTGGAAGATGTCAACCTGCACATCGACGACGGCGAATTTGTATTTGTGCTGGGGCATTCCGGTGCCGGCAAATCCACCTTTCTCAAGCTGATTCTGCTGGAGGAAAAGTGCACTGAGGGAACCGTCATCATCAATGGCCAGGATCTGACCAAGCTCAAGCGCCGCAAGATCCCCTACGTCCGCCGCCAGATGGGCGTTGTGTTCCAGGACTTCCGCCTGATCCCCACCATGACCGCCTATGAAAACGTGGCGTTTGCCATGCGGGTCACCAACATTCCCACCCGGCAGATCAAAAAGCGCGTACCCTATGTGTTGGGCCTGGTGGGACTGGGGGACAAGATGGACCGCCTGCCGGACGAGCTTTCCGGCGGTGAGCAGCAGCGCGTAGCGCTGGCCCGGGCCCTGGCCCACAGCCCCAAACTCATCATTGCGGACGAGCCCACCGGCAACATCGACCCTGAAATGAGCTTTGAGATGATGGAGCTGCTGTCGGCCATCAACAGCGTGGGCATTACGGTGGTTGTCGTTACCCATGAGCATGAACTGGTGCACCGCTTCAACAAGCGGGTGGTTACCATCGACCACGGACATATCGTATCCGATACCGCCCATCCCGAGGTCGCCGCGGCCTATCAGGCGGCCGGCGGGGTTCTGCCCAACGAGTTTGACTACGCACATTGACGGGAGGAGAATGGCGGTATGCGTTTTTCCAGTTTTACCTACCTGGTACGGCAGGGCCTGCACAGTATGCGGGCCAACCGTTTGATGACTTTTGCCTCCATGGGCGTTCTGACGGTCTGCATGGTGCTGATCGGCCTGGCCTATCTGCTGGGCGTCAACGTGGATGCCATCGTGGAGTATATCGGGGAGCAGAACGAGTCCATCGTCTATCTGGAGGACGGACTCTCGGAGGAGCAGATTGCAGACATCGACGCCCAGATCCGCGCCACCCCGGGTGTTGTGTCGGTGACCTACGTTTCCCCGGAAGATGTCCTGGCTACCTACAGCAGCATGCTGGATGAGTACGCCAACATGTACGAGGCCTTTCAAAACGACAATCCTTTCACGGCCAACTACCGTGTTGTGATCCAGGATATCTCCCAGCTGCAGCAGATTTCGGATCAGCTCAGCCAGATCGAAGGCGTGCTGAGGGTCAAGGCACCTCTTGACCTGTCGGAGGCATTCACCTCCATCCAGAGGGTGGTCAATTATGTGAGCTACGGCCTGGTGGCGGTGCTGGCCATCGTCAGCATCGTCGTCATCAACAATACCATCCGCATTACGGTATTTGCCCGCCGCAAGGAGATCGGCATCATGAAGCTGGTGGGCGCCACCAATGGCTTTATCCGCTTCCCCTTCTTTGTGGAGGGCACCACCTCCGGCCTGATCTCGGCGGCTATCGCCTCGGGGATTGTCTGCGGCGCCTACTATGCCGTGTGCCGGTGGTATGTGGAAAACCCCAGCAACTTCTCCCAGATGTTCGGCGGCCAGCTGGTGCCGCTGTCCAGCGTCTGGTATTACATCGTCATTGGCTTTGTGGTGCTGGGCTTTGTTCTGTGCGGCATCGGCACGGCCACCAGTATCCGCAAGCATCTGAACGTGTGACCAAACACCATACAGCAGGGAAGGAAGGGCAGGCAGCATGAGAACATTCAAATGGAAACAGACGGTTTCGGTGCTGCTCAGCACCGCCCTGGCCGTTGCGGTGGTGGGAACTTCGGCTAGAGAGGTAAACGCCGCTGCCACCGAGCAGGAACTGCGGGATCAGATTGCCCAGTATCAGCAGCAGCTTGACGACATCAACAATCAGATTTCCGACGCTCAGGAGGACAAGGCCGGAGCCGAGAGCACCAAAAAGCTGCTGGAGCAGCAGGCTCAGACCATCCAGAGCCAGATCTCGCTGCTCAGTACCCAGATCGACAACACACAGAATCTCATCAGCGCCAAACAGCAGGAGATCGACCAGAAGCAGACGGACATCGACGCCAAGCAGGCGGATATCGATGCCCGGTGGGAGGATTTCAAGCTCCGCATGAAGGCGATGCAGCAGCTCAACGACGGTGGTTCCATCGAGCTGCTCTCTGCGGCGACCAACCTGTATGAGCTGCTCAGCTTCCAGCAGACGCTGGAGGACATCTACACCAAGGACGAGGAAGTCCTGGCTGAAATGAACGCCGAGTACGAGGATCTCAACAACCAGAAGCAGGAGCTGGAGACCGCCAAATCGGAGCTGGAGACCCAGATGAATGCCCTGGCCGATCAGTCCAGCCAGCTGGAATCCAAGCAGGATGAGCTGGTAGCCAGCGCCCAGAAACAGAATGAGGCCATCTCCGCCGCCGAGGCACTGGAAAACAGCCTGACCGAGGACCAGAAGGAACTTCAGAAGAAGTACAATCAGGCCATGCAGCAGCTGGACTCGCTGCTGGCCCAGACGGTCAACAACGCAGGAACGCCGCCTATTGTCTGCTCGCTGAACTTCTCCTGCCCGCTGGCGTCCTATAAATATCTGACTACCCTGTTCGGGCAGGACGGCCATACCGGCACCGATTTTGCGGCGCCCGGCGGCACACCCATCCATCCCATCGCGGAGGGCGTTGTCATCGCGGCCACCTGGCATGACAGCTATGGCAACTATGTCATGGTCAACCACGGTGCCGACGAAAACGGCAATACCTATGTCTCTCTCTACGCGCACATGCAGTCACCGGCTTCGGTCAGCGTGGGCCAGACAGTGAGCAAGAGCGATACCCTGGGCTATGTGGGCAATACCGGCTACTCCTTCGGCAACCACCTGCACCTGGAACTGCGCGTCAACAATGCGCGCACCAATCCCCTCAATTACGTTCCGCACTGATCGGCGTGCGGCTTTTCTGAAATCCGAACCATAAGGGAGATGTCTATTTGCGTATCCGTCACTGGAATTGGAAACGCCTGATCTCCGCCATGCTGTGCACGGCAGCGGCCGCGTCGCTGGTTCTGTCCGCGGCGTCCCCCGTGTCGGCGGATGACAAGCTGGACGAACTTCTCAAACAGAAACAGGAATACCAGAAACAGCTGGAGGAAATCAATCAGCAGATCTCCGACAATGAGGCCAGCCGTGCCGATGCGGAGGAGCAAAAGGAGCTGCTCCAGCAGCAGCAGAGCGTCATCACCAGCCAGATCGACCTCATCACCACCCAGAAAAACGACGTCAACCAGCAGATCGCTGACAAACAGGCGGAGATCGACCAGAAGCAGGAGGACATCGACGCCAAGCAGGCGGATATTGACGCCCGATGGGAGGATCTCAAGCTCCGCATGAAGGCGATGCAGCAGCTCAACGACGGCGGTTCCATCGCCCTGCTCACGGCAGCGACCAACCTGTATGAGCTGCTCAGCTTCCAGCAGACGCTGGAGGATATCTATACCAAGGACGAGGAAGTCCTGGCCGAGATGGATGCCGAGTATGACGACCTGAATAATCAGAAGCAGGAGCTGGAGAATGACAAGGCGGACTTGGAATCCAACCTTGCCACCCTGTCCGACCTGGGCAATCAGCTGGACAGCAAGAACGCCGAACTCCAGAGCAGCATCCAGCAGCAGGATGCCACCATCTCCCAGGCGGAGGCGCTGGCCCAGTCTCTGACCGAGGAACAGAAAAAGATCCAGGCGGCCGCCACCGAGGCGGAAAACGCCTACGACTCCTACCTGCAGTCCCAGATCAAGCAGTACGGCACCAGCGTCAAGATCCACTGCTCTCTGGACTTTATCAACCCGCTCAACAGCTACAAGTACATTTCCTGCTACTTTGGCGACGGCGGCCACGGCGGCACCGACTTTGCAGCCCCCGGCGGCACCGACATCCACGCCATGGCGGACGGCGTTGTCACCAACGCCACCTACCATTACAGCTACGGCTACTATGTTATGATCTACCACGGCACGGCGGACGACGGCAACAGCTACGCCACGCTGTACGCCCACATGAATTCCCAGCCCCTGGTCAGCGTGGGCCAGACGGTCAGCAAGGGCCAGCTCATCGGTCATGTGGGAACCACGGGTAACTCCACCGGCAACCATCTGCATCTGGAAATGCGTGTCAACGGCTCCCGCGTCAGCGTATTGCCCTACATTTCCTACTGATCGCAACCTGTGGGAGAAAAAAGAAAGGCTTGCATGGATATGAAACAGCATAAGATCGTCGTCCGTATTACCTGCCTGATCATTGCGGCACTGATGTGTGTGACGTTGTTCGGCTCGGCCGTGGTGTCGCTGCTGGCAATGTAAGACGGAGCACAGAGGGGAGAACAATCTTACTATGAGCAGAAAAGTCAGCCTGAGCGTGGCGGTCACCGTTACGCTGATCGCCATGGCAGTGACCTTCTCGATCACCATGGTCCTGTCCATGAATATGTTCAACAACACCGTCACCAGCGTCAAAAACCGGGAGCGCATGTACAACAAGCTCTCTGAAATTGACCGCTATGTGCGCGCCAACGAATATTTCGACATCAACGAGGATACCCTCAACGATACCATCGCCTCCGGCTATATGCTGGGCATCAGCGACAAATATGCCCGGTACTATTCGGCCCAGGCCTACAATGAGTACGTGGGTACCCAGTCCGGCCGCCTGATGGGCATCGGCGTATCGGTGGTCAAGGATGCCTCGTCGGGCTATGCCCGGATCATCCGCGTCTACGCAAACTCCCCGGCGGAGGATCTGGGCTTCGCGGTGGGCGGCTTCATCACCTCCATCGGCGATACCAGCGTCAAGAATCTGGCCGATACCACTGCCATCCAGTCGGCCCTGCTGGGGGAGGAAGGCAGTGTGGTCACCATCCAGTACCTCACCCCCGCCCGGGAGGAGGTCACCCAGGATGTCACCCGTGCCAACTATACGGTCAGCACCGTGTTCGGTCAGATGATCGGCGACAGCTGCGCCTATATCTGCATCGACGATTTCAGCGCCTCCACTGGCACCGAGTTCCGCAATACGGTGGACAGCATGCGCTCTCAGGGCGCGACCAGCTTTGTCTTTGACCTGCGCAATAATCCGGGCAGCAACCTGTCCTCCGCCCTCATCGCGGCGGATTACTGCGTGCCTTCCGGCCTCATGGCCCAGGGCCAGTACAAGGACGGCACGGTGGAGGACCTTCGCGTCTCCGACGACACCGAGATCACCCAGCCCATGGTCTGCATCGTCAACTCGGGCACGGCAGGCGGTGCCGAACTGTTTGCCAACGCCCTTCGCAAGATGGGCGGCGCTACGCTGGTAGGCACCACCACGGCGGGCAAGGGCGTTGTCCTGTCCGACCCTCAGAGCCTGTCCGACGGCAGTGCCATCGTGATCACCCGGGGCCTGATCCTGGACAACGAAGGCCAGAACTGGAACGGCACCGGTCTGACCCCTGACATTGATGCCGCCCTCTCCGCCGACGAGGCCAACAGCTACTACGACTTTACGGTGGACACCGATCCCCAGATCACCCGTGCTGTCAGTGCGGCGCAGGCGTTAACAGGACAGTAATCCCGGGGCCTGCAACAGGATACAGGCGGTGCGCCCGCCGGAGGGACAACAAATCCCCGACCCCAGGACATGCAGACAAAAAACGCGGTGAATCGTGTGCGCAGAAACGCGTCGGGCGGTTCGCCGCGTTTTGCCGCCGCAGCAGGGGAACGAGCCCCCGGCGTCCAAGCAACAAGACTTTCCATCCACAACAACAGGAGGTGGGCTCTGTGCCTGCATTGACCGACCTTTCCACCATCCGCAGCCTGTGCGACCGGTACGGGTTTTCTCTGTCCAAGGGATTCGGACAGAACTTCATCATCAATCCCGGGGTCTGCCCCCGCATTGCCGAGTCGGCGGGCATCGGGCCGGAGTGGGGCGTGCTGGAGATCGGCCCCGGCATCGGCGTGCTGACCGAACAGCTGGCCATGCGTGCGGCGCGGGTGGTCTCGGTAGAGATTGACCGCCGCCTGCCGCCCCTGCTGGCCGAGACACTGGCCGGATATGACAACATCCGCATCGTGGAGGGCGATGTCCTCAAGGTGGACCTCAGGGCTCTCATCCGGGAGGAGTTCGGTGAACGTCCGGTGGCGGTCTGCGCCAATCTGCCCTACTATATCACAAGCCCCATCCTCATGCGCCTGCTGGAAGAACGCCTGCCGGTGGAAAACATCACCGTCATGGTCCAGCGGGAAGCTGCCCAGCGCCTGTGCGCCCCTCCGGGTACCCGGGAGGCGGGGGCCATCAGCTATGCAGTGGATTATTACGCCCAGGCCCACCAGCTGTTCACGGTCCAGCCGGGCAGCTTTTACCCCGCTCCCAAGGTCACCAGCGCGGTCATCCGTCTGGATGTGCGAAAAACGCCCAAGGGGGATCTTACCCTGGAAGCGGAGAAAGGGCTTTTCCGTCTGGTGCGGGCGGCCTTTTCCCAGCGGCGCAAGACGGCGGCCAACGCCATCTCCTCCGGTCTCAAGGCGGACAAGGCGGCCGTGCTGCATGCTATGGAGGAGACGGGGCTGGATGTCCGCCTGCGCCCCGAACAGATGACGCTGCAGGATTTCCTCGATCTGCGGGCTCAGCTGGAGCGTGACGGCATACAGCCTGCCGGGGATGAAACGGCAGCCGACTGAAACCGGGGAAAGGAAAGATCCGGCGCCCCGGTATCCGGCTTGCCTGTGCGGGCTGGATGTGTTACACTATATCCGGTACAATGGCTTCCCTGCATGGGGCGGGGAGCGCAAGCAAAACAGCTTAAGGAGAGTTGACCAATGACTGAGCAAGCAATTCTGGACGCGGTTCAGGAAATTTTCCGCGATAATTTTGACGATGATACTCTGGTGATCACCCGCGATACCTGCGCCGACGACATCGAGGACTGGGACAGCCTGGAGCAGATCAACCTGCTTACCGCCATCGAGAAGAAATTCTCCATCAAGTTCAAACTGGCGGATGTCCGCGGTCTCAAGGACGTGGGCGACCTGTTGGATCTGGTCAAGCGGATGGTGGGCTAAGCCTTCCGCGCGAAAACACAAAGCCTTTGGGCGGGCCGTGCGCCCGCCCTTTGCCGTATCCGGACCCATTGACAAGGAGGTCGCGCATGAACCATTACACGCTGGCCGATATGCAGCCCGGCCTGACCGAATCCTTTACCGTCACCGTCACCCAGGAGATGATGGATGCCTTTCTCCGCATCACCGGGGACTGTTCTCCCATCCATGTGGACGAGGAGTATGCCAAAGGCCGGGGCTATCCCGGCCGGGTGGTCTACGGCATGCTGGGAGCAAGCTTTTTCTCCACGCTGGCGGGGGTCTACCTTCCCGGCGAGCATTGCCTGCTCCATGGCGTGGAGTCCAAGTTTGCCCGGCCGGTGTTTGTTGGGGATACCCTCACCATCTCCGGCACCGTGACCCATGTGAGCGAAGCCGTCAGTGAGGCCGAGATCAAGGCGACCATCACAAATCAGGACGGAAAAAAGGTCACGCGGGGAATCATTCGGGCGGGACTTGCCAAATAATAACCCTAATGCAGCTTTAAGGAGGACCTTTTTATGGCATATACCTATCTCATCACCGGTGCCACCAGCGACGTGGGCACGGCGCTGATCGACCGCCTGCTGGACGGAGCCCCCTCCGACACGCTGGTACTGGCCCAGGGCTGCGGCGATGTGGAAAAGCTCGCCCCTCTTTGCCAGAAATATCCCGGTCAGGTACGGCCCTTTGACGTGGATCTGTCGGATATGCTCAAGGTGGATGCGTTTGTCCGCCTGCTGGAGCAGACCGCCCCGGTGCCCACCCACTTTGTCCATCTGCCTGCCCTGCCGGTGGTGAACACCCGGTTCAAGAATTTTGACGAGGAGCGTTTTGCCCGGGATATGGAGATCCAGGTTCACAGCGCCGTCAAGATCTGCCGCGTCTTTGTGCCCAAGATGGCAAAGGCGGGTTTTGGCCGGGTGCTGTTCATCCAGACCAGCTATACCATCGGCTGCCCGCCCAAGAACACCGCAGCCTACGTCATGGCCAAGAGCGCCATCGGCGGGCTGGTCAAGAGCCTGGCGGTGGAGTATGCCCGCCAGGGTGTCACCGTCAACTGTGTGGCGCCCAGCATGATGGAGACCCACTTCCTCAAGGATACGCCCGACCTCATTGTCCAGGCCGCCGCCGCCGACAATCCCATGGGCCGCAACGCCACCCCCGCGGATGTGGTTCCGGCCATGGCCTTCCTGCTTTCAGAGGAGGCCCGCTTCATCACCGGCGTCACGCTGCCGGTCACGGGAGGTTCCGCCATTGTCTGATGTGGTATACCGTCTGGCACGCCTGGGCGAGGATGACGCCATCCGCGACTTCATCAACAGCCATTTCGATATGCGCCTGCCCCTCATCAACCGCAAGGAGTTCTACCACCACTACTATGCGGGCAGGGGAGGGGTTCCTCAGTTTGCGGTGGCGGAGCAGGACGGCCGGTATCTGAGCGCGGCGGGGTATATCCTGGCCAATGCCTCGGAGACGCCCGATGTGTGGGTATCCATCTGGGTGGCGGAAAAGGGCCACAACGGGGTGGGCCTGGAATTGATGAACGCCCTGCCCGAGCTGACCCATGCCCGGGTGCTGGCTTGCAACAATATCCGTGCGGCCACCTGTGCCCTCTACCATTTTTTGGGGTGGAAGGCCGAGCGGATGAACCACTATTACCGCCTGGCCAATCTGCCCTCCTACCAGCTGGCGCAGTTCACGCAAAAGAACATCCTGCCGGTACAGAGCGGACGGATCCTGACCCCGGTGCGCACGGCGGCGGACCTGATTCCTCTGGGAGTGCCCCTGTCCGGCCATACCCCGCGGAAAGACGTGTGGTATCTCCGGCGGCGGTATTTCTATTACCCCCATTTTCATTATTATGTATGGGCGGCCATGGAGGCCGGCCGGCCGCTGGCCTATGTGGTCACCCGCACGGTTTCCGCGGAGGAGACCGGCTGCGTGCCGGTGATCCGCTTGGTGGACTATATTGGACCCGACGAGGTGCTGCCCACCATCGGGCGGGCGCTGGACACCATTCTGCGGGCATCAGGTGCGGAGTATATGGACTGCTATAACGCCGGCATTCCGGCGGAGATCTGGCGTGCCGCGGGCTTTTGTGAGCGGGTGCCGGGGGATGGCACCGTCATCCCCAATTATCTCTCGCCGCCCCTGCGGGAAAACACCGAATACTACTACTTCACCAACCGCCCTGAAGGCTTTGTCATCTTCAAGGCGGACGGGGACCAGGATCGTCCCAACCTGCCCGCCGACGCCTGACTGTCCGGCGGACAAATCCCCGTTACAGCCCGTAATCCTCCAGACGCTGCTGCAGTTCTGCCTCGTCGGCAACGGCGACGCCCTGCTGCAGGGCCAGAATGTCGTTTTCAGGCAGCAGCCGGGTATAGATGTCGTACTCGGCCAGGGGGCCGGAACCGTCGGCAGAATACAGGGCGAGATGCCCGCCGTTGTCCTTGAGAAGGTAGCCGGCGGACGGCTGTGACTGAGGACGGCTGCCCAGGGCAAACCAAAGTGCACCGGCCACGATGCACAGCAATGCCAGAGCTCCCAGCAGGGAGAGATACAGCATCCAGCCGCGTTTGTGCTCATTTTGCATGGTGTTGTGCCCCTTTCCGCCGCCCGGAATGCGCGGCCTGAAAAAATAACGTTGCTGCACACAGTATGCCCGTGCCGGGGCAACGGTAACCCTTTTTGTTGTGAATTTTTCATTGACGCCTATACTTTTGGCAATACTTTGTGTTATAATTCAGTCTATGGTATCTTCGGTATCTGCGTGACTGCGGATGGGAGAGGGGATACCTTGTCAGATTGTTGAACAGTTTCCCGCAAAGGAGGCGGTCCCCATAGACCCCAAAAAAGAACGGCATATTTCGGTCGGCGGCGCCAAGAACCCGTCGGATCCCGGACAGAATGCCGGAACACCCGCCGCAGGCGGTAAAAAGAAAAAGCCCCGCAAACGCCGCCACAGCGTTTGGGGATATATCTGGCGGACCTTTGTCTGCCTGTTCTGCGTCGGTATCATGGCGTGCAGCGTGGCGGGCGTGCTTCTGGCCATGTACATTGTGGAAGTCACCGCCAATGACACCGAGCTGGACCTGGACAACCAGAAACTGAAACAGACGACGATCGTTTATGCCCTCAACCGGGATACCAACGAGTGGGAACCGTACGCCACCTTCTCGGGCAGTGACAACCGAATCTGGAAGTCGCTGGATGAGATGCCGGAGTATCTTCAGAAGGCGGTCATCGCCGTTGAGGACAAGGACTTCATGAATGAGCCCGGCATCAACATCAAGCGTACCATCGGTGCAGCCCTCAACGAGTTCACCGGCAACGCCATTTACGGCCAGACCACCGGTGCCTCCACCCTGGAGCAGCAGCTGGTCAAGAACCTGACCAAGGATGACGATGTGGGCGGTATTGACGGTTATCTGCGTAAAGTCCGTGAGATTTTCCGCGCCATCGGTCTGTGCAACCGGTACAGCAAGGCCACCATTCTGGAAGCCTACCTCAACACCATCCCTCTGACGGGCCAGATTTACGGCATGGAGGTTGGTGCCCAGACCTACTTTGGCAAGACGGTCTCCGACCTGACGCTGAGTGAGTGCGCAGTGCTGGCATCCATCACCAAGAACCCCACCAGCTACAACCCCTTCACCAACCCGGAAAACCTCCAGACCCGCCGCAACCATGTCCTGAGGGAAATGTACAATCAGGGCTATATCACCGAGGAGGAGTATAACTCCGCCTGTGCGGAGCCCATCACCCTGGTGGAAAGCTCTTCCTCCACCAAGACGGCTACGGTCAGCTCCAACAACTCCTATTTCACCGACGCGCTGTACAACGACCTGGTCCAGGCCATCATGGAAACCTACAACATGACCAACCAGGAAGCCCAGAGCGAGGTGCTCAACGGCGGTCTGCGCGTCTACTCCACGGTGGATACCAAGGTCCAGACCTCTCTGGAAAACCTCATGCTCAACGAGAATGATGATATCTTCCCGGCGCTGTGGCATGACGAGGAAGTGGAAACCTCTATTCCCGCCGACGGTGAGATCACTTATGATGACGATGGCCTGCCCCTGCAGGAAAACTCCGACGGGGATATGGTCGCGGTCTTTGGTCAGGACGCTATCCCCGTCTATGCGGACGATGAGAACACCACCTTCAAGACCACGGTGAATGAGGACAACAATACCCTGGTCTTTTATGAGAAGGTCCGTACCCAGGCAGCTGCTGCCGTCGTTGATTACGACGGCCAGGTGGTTGCCGTGGTGGGCGGCCTGGGCGAGAAGAAGTACGATCTGGTATTCAACCGTGCCACCGAGCCCCACCAGACCGGTTCTACCATGAAGCCCATTGCGGCCTACTGCCTTGCCATCGACAACGGCCTGACCACGTATTCCTCCCGCCAGATCGATCTGGGCATCTACACGGCGGCGGACAAAAAGGTCCTCAAGAGCCAGTCTTCCTAGCTGGCTCCCTTTGCGGCCAGCACCCTGGCCCGCGACGATGTCTGGCGCTCCTGGCCCGAGAACTACGGCGGATCCGGCGGTACCGGCGCCACGGTTCTCACCTATGACGCCCTGCAGCAGTCGCTGAACACGGTCGCCGTACGTATCGGCCAGCTGGTCGGTACCGAGATGATGTTCAACTTTGCCCATGATACCCTTCAGTGCAGCTATCTGAATGCCGAGACGGACATGGACTATGCACCTCTGGTCCTGGGCGCCCAGTCCCGCGGCCTGACCACTGTCCAGTTGGCGGCGGCCTACACCATCTTTAGCGACGGCACCTACACCACGCCCCATTATTTCACGGAAGTCTACGACTATCAGGACAACCTTTATCTGGATAACTCCAAGCGGATCTCCACGACCCAGGCCATCAAGCCTTCCACGGCGACGATCATGAACCGCATGCTCCAGAATGTTCTGAAGACCGGTACCGCCAAGGGCATGACCCCCAAGACCGAGAACAACATTCCCGCAGCGGCCAAGACCGGTACGACTTCCGACTTCAAGGACTTCACCTTTGCGGGTCTGACGCCGTATTACGTCACCGCGGTCTGGTGGGGCTTTGACGACCCCACGCCCATGGACACCTACGGCGTTACCAGTGGTAAACCCACCCAGGTCCTGTGGAAGAGCCTCATGGAGGAGGTCCTTGCCGACAAGGAGTATAAGGACTTCCCCATGGCGGATGACGTTGTGACCAAGCAGTTTGACCCGTCCACCGGTTCTATCATCTCGGGCGGCGGCCTCACCGGTTACTATACCGAGGACAACCTTCCCGAAAACTATACCGACGATGTGGACCCCTACGCGGCAGACGCTCTGAATGCCGCCACCAGCACGGCAGGCTAAGCAATCCGTTTGCCTGCGGCACACAGCGACAAACATTTTACGGTAAATCCCATGGCAGTCTGGCTGCCTGGGGTTTGCCGTAAAATTTTATTGTGCCTTTTTTGGAATGCAGCGGACGGAATGTGTGCCGGAAACAGACAGGGCAGGACTCTCCGTAGGAACAGGCCCTGCCTTTTTGCAATAGAAAAAATTCACAAAAAAGAAAAATTAAATTCGGTTGAAAGATGTAATGATCGCCAAAAAGTGTGTCCTGGAAGGGCAAAACCTGCATTTTTGCTTGCATACCGCGTACACACATGGTATGATTATCCTTGTTTCGGAAACAAATGTACTTGAGGGAGGGACAATATGAGCGAACGGCGTTTCCTTTTGGTAGACACGTCGGTCTTGCCTGACGTTTTTCTCAAAGTGCTGGAAGCCAAGCAGCTTTTGGCTGCCGGGGAAGTGACCAACATTTCGGCTGCGGCACGGCGGGCAGGTATTTCGCGCAGCGCATTTTATAAATATAAGGACTGTGTTTTTGATGCAGAAACGGGACGTGAGACCATCACCGTCATTGCCACGCTGCTGGATAAGACCGGTGCGCTGCAAAGCCTGTTGTCGGGCATTTCGGCAGCGGGGGCGTCTATCGTGACTATCACCCAGTCCCGGCCGGAAAACGGTGCCGCCCAGGTGGAAGTCACGGTGCGCACCGGCATGATGCAGATGAGCGTGGAGAATATGCTGATGCATCTTTCACGTCAGCCCAATGTGGTGGAGGTTCACCGCGGCACCTGAGGCCGCGCCGGTAATGTTGAGGGGAGAGATTACCCATGGCAAAAATCGCGATCATGGGGTTCGGCACGGTAGGCAGCGGTGTGCTGGAAGTCTGCCGCAGGAATGCCGCAGCCATTGCCCGGCGGGCGGGGGAACCCGTTGAGGTCAAATACATTCTGGATGTGCGGGACTTTTCCGACAGCCCGGATGCAGCTCTGTTTGTCAAGGATCTGGATTTCATTCTGGCCGACCCGGAAGTGCGTGTGGTGGTCGAGACCATCGGTGGCACCCGCTTTGCCTATCCGTACGTCCGCCGCTGCCTGGAAAGCGGCCGCAGCGTCTGTACCAGCAATAAAGAGATGGTGGCTACTTACGGCGCCGAACTGCTGGCTCTGGCGCGGGAGCATGGTGCCGCTTTTCTGTTTGAGGCCAGTGTGGGCGGAGGGACGCCCATCATCACCCCCATGCATCAGTGCCTGGCGGCCAACCACATCAGCCAGATCGAGGGCATCGTCAACGGCACTACCAACTTCATGCTGACCAAGATGAAGCGGGAGGGCATGAGTTTTGAGGAGGCCCTCCACCTGGCCCAGAAGCTGGGCTATGCCGAGACCAAGGACCCCGGCGATGATGTGGATGGCCGGGACGCCTGCCGCAAGATTGCCATTCTGGCCAGCCTGGCCTGCGGTCATCATGTCTACCCGGACAACATTCCCACCCGGGGTATCCGGGAGCTGACCGCCCTGGATGTCAAGGCGGCGGAATCCCTGGAATGCGTCATCAAGCTCATTGCCTGGTACCGGGAGGAGGACGACGGCGGCCTGAGCGCGGGTGTGGAGCCCATGCTGGTGCCGGACACCAACCAGCTGGCAGGTGTGGATGACGTCTTCAATGCCATCCTCGTCAAGGGCGACATGCTGGGGGATGTAGTGTTCTACGGCAAGGGGGCGGGCAAGCTGCCCACCGCCAGTGCCGTGGTTGCCGATGTCATCGATGCCCTCAAGGAAGGCTCGGCGGTGCACGACAGCCTGTTCTGGCAGCCCGCCGAAAAGCTGGACCATATGCTGGAGGACAAAAAGACTTATACCTGGTGTGTCCGGGTACGGGGCGGCGCCTACGGATTCTCACTGCCCATGGAGCCGGTCCGCTCGGAGAACGGCCAGACCGTCTGCCGTGTGAATAACGCCACCCGGGCGCAGATCGATGCCCTGGCCGCCGAGATGCGGACCCGCGGCTGCGAGATGCTTCTGGCTCTCAAACAGATGCCGGCGTGACGTCGGAGGGAGGAACAGCATACAATGATTACGGTCACCGTACCTGCCACCAGCGCCAATGTCGGCGCAGGATTCGACTCGCTGGGCCTGGCACTTTCCATGCATAACGTCTTTACCTTTGAGGAGGCCGACCGCATCTATATTTCCTCGGTGGACAACACGCGGGTGCCCGCCGGGGCAAACAATCTGGTTTTCCGCAGCGCCCGCGCCGTCTACGACCAGCTGGGCATTCCGCTGCCGGGGCTGCGCATCACCCAGCGCAACGATATCCCTATGGCCCGGGGCCTGGGTTCCAGCTCGGCCTGCATTGTGGCGGGCATTCTGGGCGCCAACGCCCTTTTGGGCGGACGCCTGACCAAGCGCCAGATGCTGACGCTGGCCACCGCCATCGAGGGCCATCCCGACAATGTGGCCCCGGCCATGCTGGGCGGTTTTGTCACCAGCGTCTATGATGAGGGCCAGGTCTACACCGTCAAGAAGCACATTGATGAGGAACTGGCCTTTGCTGCCTTTGTGCCCAATTTCGGGCTGCTGACCGCCAAGGCCCGTGCGGCCCTGCCCCAGATGGTCTCCCACAAGGATGCCGTCTATAATCTGTCGCGGGCAGCGCTGGCCACGGCGGCATTCTGCGACGGTGACTACGACCTGCTGGGCGTTGCCACCAAGGATGCCCTGCATCAGAGTTACCGTCTGCCTCTGATCCCCGGCGGGGACGAGGTTTTCGAGCTGGCACTTGACATGGGCGCTCTGGCCGTGTATATTTCGGGTGCGGGGCCCACCATTATGGCGGTGGTCCGCCGAAACGATAAGGAATTCTTTGAGCGGGCGTCGGCGGCGCTGACGGCCGATGAAAAACTCAAGGCTTTCACCGTTCACCGGCTGTTGGCCGACAATGTCGGCGCAACCGTGCAGTGACCGTGCAGATAGAAACCGGCTGCGGTCGGGCCTTCGGGCACACCGCGGCCAATGAATGGGGAGGAATTTCACGATATGGGACTGATCGTACAAAAGTTTGGTGGTACCTCGGTCAAGGACCGCAGCCGGATCTTCAACGTGGCGCGCATCGTCGCCAACCCCCGCAAGGCGGGCAATGATGTTGTGGTGGTAGTTTCGGCCCAGGGCGACACCACGGATGATCTGATTGCCAAGGCGGCGGAGATCTCCAGCAACCCTTCTGACCGTGAGATGGATATGCTGCTGTCCACAGGCGAGCAGATTTCCATTGCTTTGCTTACCATGGCACTGCAGGAGCTGGGCATTTCCGCCATCAGCCTGACGGGCTGGCAGGCGGGCTTTGCCACCGACCGGGCTTACACCAAGGCGCGGATCAAGCGCATCAACACCGAGCGCCTGGAAAGCGAACTGGCCCGCAACCGTGTAGTGGTTGTGGCGGGCTTCCAGGGTCTCAACCGTTCGGACGACATCACCACCCTGGGCCGCGGCGGCAGCGATACCTCCGCCGTGGCACTGGCCGCAGCGCTGCACGCCGACCGCTGCCAGATCTTCACCGATGTGGAGGGCGTTTATACCGCTGACCCCCGCAAGCTGCCCAAAGCCACCAAGCTCAAGGAGATCACCTTTGACGAGATGCTGGAGCTTGCCAGCCTGGGCGCACAGGTGCTCAACAACCGCAGCG
>JAHZHS010000032.1:0-5857 GCA_019420135.1 Oscillospiraceae bacterium
GCGGATATCGCCTGCAACGGTGGTGATGCCGCCCTGACCGGAGAGAGAGCCCGAGAGGGTGCAATCCCCGGAGGTGGCAGACATCTTCAAGGCGCCCGCGGACACCTAGATCTACACATCACCTGCAATGGTCTCGACGGTGCAGTACTCACAGACCATGCCGGACAGGGAGAGATCGCCCGAGGTGGAGGAAAAGTCCGCAATGGGGGCGCGGCAGTCTTCCAGCCGGACATCCCCCGACACGGTGCCGAAATGGACAGAGGAGGCAATGACCTCCCGCAGCAGCAGATTGCCGGAGGTGGTGCGGGCGCTCAGCTGGCCGGGGGTGCCGCCGCAGAGGGTGATGTCTCCCGAAACGGTGGAGGCGACGGTCTTGCCGCAGAAGAGCCCCGACAGCCGGAGATCCCCCGAGATCACCTGGAATTCCGCCTGCTGCAGCCGGGTGCCCCTGGGAACAGTGAGGATGACCTCTCCGCCGCCGAGGGAAAAGAGAACCGTCCTGGTCTTGGCGGTCCGGAAGTGGAACACTCCGTCCACGACCTCCGCCCGCTCCAGTCGTTCGCCTTCGGGCAGGCGGTAGCGAACAGCAAAGGCATCGCCCTCCTGCAGGACCACGTCGGGGGTGATGACCGAGAGATCGATGCCGGTAAAGGCATCCAGGGCCATCTCGCACTCACCGGGCCGCGGGTCGGCACCGGCATCCCGCTTTTGGCCCGACAGCATGACAAGAATGCTCCGGACTGCCGCAGGGATCTTCTGCCCCGGGTCGGCACCGGATTCGGGCAGGGGAGCGGTGCCGGAAAGCTCGGCACAAAGGCTGTCGCACAGGGCGCTGGGGGTACCGAAGTGCTCACTCAGCTGCTCATAGCTGGAAAGACCGGCTTCCTGGGCGTACTCCCGGTAATAGGACACAATGTCCTCCCGTACGGGGGTGTCCAGCCGGCCCAGCCCGGCGGACAGTTCTTCAAAATACTGGTCAACAGTCATCCTTAGTCTCCTCCTTCAACAAATGATCCATGCTTTGCCGGAATACCCGCCACTGATCTGTATAGTCGGCGAGGGACTGCCTGCCGCTGTCGGTCAGACGGTAATACCGGCGATTGCGGCCCTGATAGGGCACATCATAGGTGTCCAGCAGGCCGTTTTTCTGCATCCGCCTCAGCGCCGGATACAGCGCCGTCTCGGACACATCCAGAATACTGCGCACCTCCTGGGTGAGCTGGTAGCCGTAGGCATCCCGGTTGTTCAGGATGCTCAGCACCACAAAATCCAGAATGGCACCGCCGATCTGAAATCCCAAACGGATCACCTCACTTGTTTGATTTACTATATTATAAAACGAATAATATTGTCTGTCAACAGTATTCCTGCAAAAACCGGACATGAATTTTCCAAGAGGGGGCGACATTCAGATACCGGCTGCCCGGGCACCGGCGGGGTGGAGGCAGAAGGTTGTCATGGAAAAACTCTGCCGCGGACCAGCACGAGGCAGCGTTTTTCCATCAGGGCAGGGAGCAAATCCCCTTGACAAGCTGCCGCAAAACGCCTATACTGCTAAAGTTAGTTTTAAAATTATTAGAATCCTAACAATTTGCAAAAGGAGCTGCCGCACATGGAAGGGACGTTTCATTATCTGCTGATGGCAAACCAGGCCCTGGTGCACAAAAAGCTGCTGGCCTACCTCAAGGACACGGGGCTGACCATCGGCCAGCCCAAGGTGCTGGAATACCTGTCGGCGCACGACGGCTCCAATCAGACCGAGATCGCCCGGGGCTGCCATATTGAGGCGGCGTCGCTGACCTCGGTGCTCAACCGCATGGAGGAACGCAAGCTGCTGGAACGCCGCACCCTGAACGGCAACCGGCGGACCTACTACGTCTTTCTGACGCCGCAGGGCCGCGACCTGGCGCAGAAGGTCCGGGAGACCTTCGCCCGCCTGGAGGAGGAAGCCTTTCAATCGGTGCCCGAGGCGGATCGGGAAATGTTTCTGCAGGTGTTTGCCTCCATCTATCACAATTTATCGGAGGGGAATCATTGAGTATGGCAGAAAAGGCAAAGCGGTATCTTGTATTCCTGTTCGGGCTGTTCATCAGCTCGCTGGGCGTCAGCATGATCACAAAGGCGGATCTGGGCACCTCGCCCATCTCGGCCATTCCCTATGTGCTGAGCCTGAATTTTCCATGGACGCTGGGTGGCTTCACCGTGGCGTTCAGTCTTTTTTTGATCTTGCTTCAGCTGTTGATTCTGCGGAAAAACTTCAAGCTGGAGCATCTTCTGCAAATTCCCATTTCCATCGCCTTCGGCTGGTTCATCGACCTGACCATGGTCTGGCTGTCCTTTCTGGCGCCCCAGGCCTATCCGGTCAAACTGCTTAGCCTGCTGGCGGGCTGCGTGGTGCTGGCTTTCGGCGTCTATCTGGAAGTTCTGGCCGATGTGGCCATGCTTCCCGGCGAGTCCTTTGTCCGGGCGGTGGTCATGACCTGGAAAACAGAGTTCGGTACCACCAAGGTCTGTTTTGATGTTTCCATCACTGCCGTCGCCGTGGTGGTGTCCTTTGTGGTGTCGGGCAAGCTGGCCGGTGTGCGGGAGGGCACCCTCATTGCCGCACTGGTGGTGGGATTCATTGCCCGCATCTTTGGACGTGTGCTGCACTTTTTGCCCGGGATGCTTTTCGGCGTCCGGGAGGAGGCGGAACCCGAGGAAATCCGGGAAGGCGGTGCCGGCTTTGTGGTTGCCATCGGCCGGGAATACGGCAGCGGCGGCCGGGAGATCGGCCGCAAGCTGGCGGAACAGCTGGGGTATGACTTTTACGACGACGAGATCATCCGCCGTGCTGCGGGCACTACAGGGTACAGCATGAAATTCATTGAGCAGCAGGAGGAGAACATGACCAGCGGCGTTCTCTACGATCTGCTGACCCAGATGTACACCTACGCCCCCGCCCAGGAATCCCCCAAGGATGCCGTCTTTGCGGCGGAGCGTGCCATCATTCTGGACCTGGCCCGCAAGGGCAACTGTGTCATTGTGGGCCGCTGCGCCGACTGGATTCTGCGGGATGATCCCCACTGCCTGCGGGTATGGCTGCAGGCTTCGGAGGAAGCCCGCATCGCCCGCATCATGGAGTACGACCACTGTGATGCCGCCGGTGCCCGGGCCAGCATGGCGAAGGGCGACCGCAAGCGCGCCACCTACTACCAGTATTACACCCGCCGTGTCTGGGGGCTGGCCCGCAACTTCCATATTGCGGTGGATACCACCCTGGGATACGACTACGCCCGGGAAACCATCGCCGGCGCCCTCAGGACGCTTCAGGACAATCTGGCCGCCCGGGTCTGACCCGGAGTTGGATCAAAAAATGCCCCCGCAGGGCCTGCAAAGGCTTTCTGCGGGGGCATTTTTTAGGAGGGTTTCCGTGATTGCGGTTTACTGGGTGATGGTTCTCTTTTTGTAGCCCTTGAGGATCAGGACTTCCAGTCCGGCCAGCACCAGCAGGACGATGACGTCAATGACGATGGCGGTGATCATCCAGCCCTGCATGCCGGGGTTCAGGTTTTCGGGAGCGTAGGCCCGGCTGTTGACCACGGTGTACAGGATGTTCTTGCTGGCCTGACGCATGGCCAGGACGCCGGTGGCGCTCTCGGTGTCGGTGATGTGGTTGGTCTCGGTGTCGTAGGCCACCAGCATGGAGTCGTTGCCGTTGCGGATGGCCTGGTCGGCGTTCATGTAGCCGGCCACCTTGAAGTAGTCGGTGAGCACAAAGCCGCGGAAGCCCCATTCGCCGCGCAGGACGGTCTGCAGCAGTTCGGAGGTGCCGCCTGCCCAGCGGGTGCCGATGTAGTTGAAGGCGGACATGACGGCGGTGGCGCCGCCCTCCTTGATGGAGATCTCGAAGGGGCGCAGGTAGATCTCGCGGATGGCCTGCTCGTTGCTCCAGGTCAGGAGCATCTGATCCCGGTGGGTCTCCTGGTCGTTGAGGGCAAAGTGCTTGACGTAGGAGTAGACGCCGTACTCGGCAGCGCCCTGGATGGCGGCGGCCGCAATCTTGCCGGACAGCAGGCCGTCCTCGGAATAGTACTCGAAGTTGCGCCCTGCAAAGGCGGAACGGTGGATGTTCATGGCGGGAGCGTACCAGCCGGAGACGTCCATCTCGTCGGCCATCTGACCGATGCTCTCACCGAACTGACGGGCGAGCTCCACATTCCAGGTGGCGGCGATCACCACCGCGGAGGGGAAGCCGATGGAGCCGGTGCCGGTGAAGTTGTTGTTGATGGAGGCGGGACCGTCGCAGTCGACGGTGGAAACCTTGCCCACGCTGTCGGCAGCGGGCGTCTGGTAGCCGCCCAGGGCGATCATGTTATCCATGTCGGAGATGGTCAGCTGATCCAGCAGCTTGTCCCAGTTGGGATCGTCATAGTCGGCCCCGCGCAGGTCGGCCAGGGTCAGGCCGTTCTCCGCACCGGTGGTGGGCATGACGTCGTCGGCGTTGTTGTAGTCGGCGGGATTGTAGTTGCTGTTGTTGATGAACTGCGCCTTGAACTCCTCGGCCAGGGACAGGGAAGCGGGGGCAGCGGTAGCCTGGGCGTAGTTGGCAAAGTGACCGGCGCGGCTCAGATAGGTGACATTGCCGGCAGCGTAGCCGAACTGGTTGGTGGCGGTGATTTCATCGGTGGAGCGGGCGTTGTCGCCGTTGTAGGTGACAGTCTGGGCAACGGTGTAGACCCGGGAATCGATGATGTTGTGGGAATCTTTGTTGATGGAGATGACGTAGTCTCCCTGCTCCAGCACGTAGCATCCGGCGCCGGTATAGTCGTAGGACGCCATGTCCTCCACCCGGAAGGTCAGGGTCAGCGTCTCGGAGGCGCCGGGGGCCAGCTCGGAGGTCTTGGCAAAGGCGGCCAGGTTGGCGGTGGATTTTTCAATGCCGCCGTCGGTGTAGGGCGGGTTGTAGTAGACCTGGACCACGTCCTTGCCGGCCACCGTGCCGGTGTTGGTGACGGTCACATCCACCGAGAGGGTTCCGTCCGCCTCGGTGATGTCGCCCATGGTCTGGGTGAAGCTGGTGTAGCTCAGGCCGTAGCCGAAGGGATAGACCACGGCGGAGTCATAGTCGATGAGGCCCTCGGCGGCAGCCGTCTCATAGAAGCGGTAGCCTACGTAGATGCCCTCCACATAGTTGACGAAGGCGGGCAGGAAGCTGCCGGAGTTGTTGGAGCCCTCGAACTCGGCCATGTTGTCGTACTGGAACAGGCCGAAGTTGTGGGCGGTGGGAGTAGCCAGCAGATCGGATACATAGATATCCACCGTCTTGCCGGAGGGATTGACGGTGCCGGCCAGGATCTCGCCCAGAGCCAGGAAACCGTTCTGGCCCAGACCCGGCGCCAGGACGGCGCCCTTGATGGAGTCGTACTGGTTCAGCCAGCCCAGCTCCATGGCGTTGGCCGCGTTGATGACCACAATGACGTTGTCAAACTCACTGGTCACGCGCTCCACCAGGGCAATCTCCCGGTTGCTCAGTTCCAGGTAGCTCTTGGAGGCGTCCAGGTCGTCGGCCTGGTCGCTGTACCGGGTGCCGGACGGACCGAACTTGCTGCCGTTGGGATCGTAGGTCTCCTCGCCGTCGTAGGTCATGGGCAGGTCGGCACCCTCGCCGCCGGAGCGGGAGATAACGATGAGGGCGGTGTCCGAGAAGGCAGTGGCGTTCTCAAAGATACCCGCAGCATCGTAGTCGGCCATGGAGGGCTCGGGAATGGTCCAGTCTTGGCCCATCATGGAAACGCTGGGACGGGTGGTGCGGAAATCGGTGTAGAAGTCGGTGAGAGTCTGGTTGATCTCAAACCCGGCCGCAGTCAGGCCCTCC
>JAHZHS010000032.1:5867-16070 GCA_019420135.1 Oscillospiraceae bacterium
TCCAGCAGGGACACGGTGGGGTACTGGTCGGACAGGGAACCCGAGCCGGTGCCGCCGTAGACGGGATTGGTGGAGGACCAGCCGAATACATTCAGCTTGGTGGTGGTCAGGGGCAGGGCGTTGTCATCGTTTTTCAGCAGGACGATGCCCTCCTCCGCGATGTCGGTGCACAGCTCCTTGGCGGCATCGGCGGTGGCGTCGGTGATGGTGCCGTTGCCGGTGGCCAGGCTGATCATCGAGCTCATGGGCCCGAAGCAGATCAGATTGGCAATGATGCCGACGGCCAGCAGCAGAGCTGCCCCTGCCTGGGCGCGGATCAGGAATTTGCGGGCTTTGGACAATTTCAGGCAGGCGACCATGACAATCAGGGCGAGCACGATCACGACGCCCAAAGCGATCAGATAGGGTTTCAATGTGTTAAGTACGTTGATGACGTCTTCCATGTTGATACTTAACATGCTTCTTCTTCCTCCTCCAGAATAGTTTTTTCCAAAATGGCGGCAACGCTTACCCGTCAGCCCTCCTTTTCCAATGTGGTAATGTTACCTTACCAATTTTGACAAATAAAAAATAGAGCGTCCCCCGCCAAGGGGGAGACGACACTATCTGGCATGGCGCTCCACACTTTTCAGGTGGGCGTACATGGTGTGGTAAGCAAATTCCGCTTCCTGCTCTTCCACGGCAATGGCAATCTGGCGGTGCTGTTGCTGGGCGCGCCGCATGAAGGCCCCGGACATTTGTCCCGTCTGGACATGCTGGGCGCGGCATTCCTCAAAGGAAGCGGAGATGGTGGCAAAAATCTGGATCAGATATTCCTGGTGGGAAGCGTTCACAATAGCCCGGTGAACGGCGGTATCCAGATCGTGTACCTTTTGCAGACTTTCCAGGGTATTGGGATCTTCGGGAATAATGGCATCGTAGGCAGCCAGGGCATCCTGGATGGTCTGGAGGTCATTGTCTGTGCGAAATTGTGCGGCATATCGTGCACATTCCGCTTCCAGAGAGCGCTTGACCACCATGATCTCATCCATGGTACCGTGGTTATGCAGTACGGCGTTGGCATAGAGCACCCGCCCGATCATGGCATTGCTCTGCCCGGCCACAAAGGTACCCGCGCCCTGCCGGGCCTCCAGGATACCAAGCACGATCAGGCCGCTCAGAGCCTCCCGCACCGAGACACGGCTGACCCCCAGCTGCTCGGAAAGGCTGCGCTCGGTGTCCAGCTTGTCCCCGGAGCGGAGGGTGCCGTCCAGGATCCGGGACAGGATATAATCGGCAATGGCCTGGCTGTTGCTCTTTTTTTCTATAATTCCCATGTTCAAAAGCCTCATTTTGTCGTTCCGTGGTTCAATATACCACGCACACCGGTGACTGTCAATAATTGGTCTTACAAATTTTACCGCCAATTTCTGGTCAAAATTGCCAGTCCGGCGTTTTTGTGTCGATGATACAGGCGGAAAATCCTTCCCTGGATTCAGTATATCATGGCTTCCGGCCCTGCCGCAATCCACCGCGGGGAGGAAGGCAAAATCCAGGAACCTTTTCCCGGCGGAAAAAAGCTTGCCCGCTGCCGGATAACCCGGTATAATGCAGAAAAAGGACAAAATTGGCGAGGAGAAAATGGCAAATGATTCGCGAAATCTGCAAGGATGAGGCCTTTCTGGCCCGCAAGGCACGGCTCGCCACGCCGGAGGACCTGGGGGTGGGGGAGGACCTTCTGGACACGCTGCGTCACCATCAGGACGGCTGCGTGGGCATGGCCGCCAATATGATCGGGGTGGACAAGCGCATCATTGCCTTTGACAACGATGGCAGTTATATGGTCATGTACAACCCGGAGATCCTGGCAAAATCAGACCCCTACCAGACGGAGGAGGGTTGCCTTTCTCTCACCGGCGTCCGCCCGGTCAAGCGGTGGAAAGCCATAAAAGTCCGCTGGCAGAATGAAAAATTCCAGTACAGGATCAAAAAATTCACCGGCTGGACGGCAGAGATCATCCAGCATGAGATCGACCACTGTGAGGGCATTCTGATCTGAAAGGGGAGAAACCCATGAAAAAGTGCCGGATCACTGTCATGCGCATTACCCGGTATGAGGACCTGATGGCGCAGTACGAAAATCCCATTTCCCATGCCTGTTCCATGGAAGAGGGTCAGGTCTTTGTGGCGAACGGCTGGGAAAAGCCGGAGGGCTTCTGCCAGAGCGCCTGGGACACCCTCTCGCCCTTTGTGCTGGCGCTGAGCCACGGCGGCGAAAACTTTTATGACGGATGGATGAAAAATCCGCGCTCTGCCATGCTGTCCTGCAACGACGGTTTCCGTCCGGTGACTTTCCTGGTGGAGGCCCTGGACGAGGACGCGGACTGAGAAAGGTACTTTTTATTAAGCGGCCGGCTTTGCCTGACATAACAAAAATTCCCTGATGCGGAGTATCAGCGTCAGGGAATTTTTTGTCTGATGACGGCACTGTGGTCACGGTAATTCCGCGCGAAAAGATCAGGCGAATACAGAAAGACAAACACAAATGGAAAGGGAGAAAAACGACGGATGAAGCTGTATCAGACGGAGGACTGCACCTCGGAGGATTGCTCTGCTCCGGCAATCCGGCTTTGCTTGCGATAATCCGTCGGACTCTGACCGGTAAATCGGCGGAAACTCTGGGAGAAATAACTGGAAGACGAAAACCCGAGTAAATGTGCGATCTGCGAAAGAGCATAGTCGGTATGTTCCAGCATATATTGGCTTTCCCGGATTCGCCGTTCGATCAGGTAGTTGATGGGGGAGATGCCGTATTCCCGCTTGAAGGAATGCGCCAGATAATATTTGTTGACATGGGTAATGCTGGACAGCAGTTCCAGATCGATAGGTTCGGCAAAGTGTTCGTCGATGAAACGGCGGGCGGCAGCGCATTCTTTGTTGGTGTGCAGCCCGTGTTCGATGTTCAGCGTGAAGTGCGTATGGCGCAGCAGCAGGGATAACAGAACCACCAGAAGATGCTGACAAACGTTCTCCCAGCCCTGAGGCTGATTGGCGGCTTCCGAAATCAGCATGCGCAGAAGGGCAAGAATCTCGGTGCGGGAGCTCCGGTAGTTCAAGACGGAGCAGAGCTGATTCTGGGAGTTGAAAATGAGATCCACGCCGCTGATGCCAAGGGCAATATATTCCAATGGATTGCTGGGAACACTGGTTTCGGTATGCTCCACATTGGGATTCACAATGATCATGTCGTCGCTTCCCACCGGCAGTACCTGGTCCTTCATGCGAAAATCGCCGATGCCCCGGACGCAGTAAAACAATTCCATGTTCGGGTGACTGTGCATGGTGCTGTGCCAGTCCTCACTGAATTGTGCGTCGGTTACATATAACAGTTTCACGTTTTCGAGGAGGGTAGAGGAGAGACTGGGCGAAGTTTGTGCTGCGGCGGAATGGACATCGTAACGATTGGAACTCATAAACAGAACCTCCCAGGAACTTTTATGGATAAAAATACAAGGAATCCGGCTGCGAAAAGGGAGCCTGGAATGCGCCTTAGAGAAAAAGTAACAAGATGTTACAACAATTTATAAAATAAAAAGCAAGATATAATCGAAATGTGGCGATTTCATTATAAACTACCTGGAAGAAAAAGTAAATTCCCAATTTGCCGAAAAGATATGAAATGCAGAAACATGACAGAAAAATGAGAATAAAAACCAGAAAATAGGAAATACAAACAAAAAAAATAAAGAATTAATGAAATTTTTATCAAACAAAAATATAGACAAAAAAGAACCGCTCTTTTTGTTGATGATTGATACAAAAAAACTTGCCGAGTGCTTTATTTAATGGGTATTTTGGACATAAAAACAATTTATATAAAAGTTAGAGCAAGAAAGAACTTGTATTGCTGCCGGGAAATTGTATACTTGAAAGCACGAGATGCGGGGAAGCGCGAAAGCAAATGTCGAAACAACGTTCTTTCCGTCCCCGCTTTACTACACACTTATCAAATAGGAGGCAGACTATGAAAAAGGCACTCAGCATGCTGCTGGCGGTTACAATGGCAGCATCCGTGTTCACTGCTTGCAGTGGCGGCACCACCAGCGATTCTTCTACCGGCGGTGAGATGTCCGGTTCCACCGACGCCACCACTTCCACCGCTTCGGAGGAAGGCGATTACGCCGGCCAGACCCTGAAAGTGGCCGCCATTGAGACCGCCTACGGCTCTGAAATGTGGCAGAAAGTCGCGGATGCCTTTGAGGCAAAGACCGGCGCCACTGTGGAGCTGACCACCGACAAGAACCTGGAGGATGTGATCGATCCTCAGATGAAGGCAGGCAACTACTATGATGTGGTTCACCTGGCCACCGGCCGTGAGAAGGCTCTGCCCGAGACCATGCTGAAGGAAAATGCGCTGGCGGATCTGTCCGACGTTCTTAGCATGAATGTCCTGGGCGAGGACGTCACCGTTGGTGAGAAGATCATCCCCGGCTTCACCGGCAACCTGACCACCAACCCCTACAATGATGACCGGGTCTTCATGATGCCCATGTTCTACAGCCCCTGCGGCCTGTTCTACAACAAGGCAAACTTCACCGAGGGCGGCGGCAGCCTGACCCTTCCCACCACCTGGGACGAGTTCTTCGCCCTGGCAGACCAGACCGACATCCCGCTGTTTACTTATCCCACCGCCGGTTATCTGGATGCCTTCATCTACGCCATGATCCCCGAAGTGGGCGGACAGGAATTCTTCAACAATGCTCTGAAGTATGACGAGACCACCTGGGCCAGCGATGATATGGTCAAGATGTACGACGTGCTTGGCAAGCTGGCTGCCAACACCGAGAAGTCCACTCCCTCCAACGGCAACGCCGACAACTTCACCAAGAACCAGCAGCTGATCCTGGACAACAAGGCGCTGTTCATGCCCAACGGCAACTGGGTCATCGGCGAGATGGCCGACGCTCCCCGCGCGGACGGCTTTGAGTGGGGCTTCATGGCTCTGCCCGCGATGGAAGAGGGCGGCGACCGCTACAGCTACACCTACTTTGAGCAGTGCTGGGTTCCCGCCGGTTCTCAGAATCAGGAGCTGGCAAAGTTGTTCATCAGTTACCTGTACAGCGATGAGGCCGCTTCCATCTTTGCCGAGGCCGGCGCAGTCCAGCCCATCGTTGGCATGACCGACAAGCTGAGCGACGACAACAAAGTTTACTACAGCGTGTACGACAATGGCGCCAAGGCGGCCATCGGCACCTTCGCAACCACCAAGCCTGTGGAAGGCATGAACTTCAAGCAGATCTTCTGCTTCACCATGGACAGCGTTGTGAACGGCACCAAGACCGTGGATCAGTGGCGCACCGACGTGCAGGATGCCTGCAAGACCATGGCTGCGGCTATGGAGTAAGCATTGCCCGCGTTCGTAGCGCAAGACAAGCAGGAAGCACCGTTCTGCTGTCTGCCGCGTGGGTAATCTGGTAAAACCGGGCGGTGAACAGAAGGCAACTTCCTTTTGTTCACCGCCTTTTCGGTGAAAGGAGAGGGCACAATGCAAAAAAACAAAACGCGCAGCCGATTTATCGTAGCCTGCGTGGCGCCGGCCACAATCCTGGCATTCATTTTTCTTGTGATTCCCACATTTAATGTGTTCCGCATGTCGCTGTTCCGCTGGGGCGGTTATTCTCCCAATCAGGAATTTGTGGGACTGGATAACTTCGTCACCCTGTTCAACGACGAAAACTTCCTGCGTTCCTGCCGCAACAGCATCCTTCTGATCGTGCTGGTCACCATGGTTACCATCGTTCTGGCGCTGCTGTTCGCGGCCATCCTGACCCGTGAAAAGCTGAAAGGACAGAACTTCTTCCGCATCGTTTTCTACATTCCCAACATCCTGTCGGTGGTTGTCATCAGCGCCATCTTCAGCGCCATCTATGATGCCAACAATGGTCTGCTGAACAGCATCCTGAGCATCTTCCGCGGGGATGCAGACCCCATTTACTGGATGGGCGACCAGAAGATCGTGATTTACAGCCTGGCCATCGCCATGGTATGGCAGGCCATCGGCTACTACATGGTCATGTACATGGCCAGCATGTCCTCCATTCCCGAAAGTCTGTACGAGAATGCAAACCTGGAGGGTGCCTCCCGCATCAAGCAGTTCTTCAGCATCACCCTGCCCCTGATCTGGACCAATATTCGCACCACCCTGACCTTCTTCATCATTTCCAATATCAACATGAGTTTCCTGTTCGTGAAGGCGATGACCAACGGCGGCCCGGACGGCGCCACCGAGGTCTTCCTGAGCTATATGTACAAGCAGGCATATACCAACTCCACCTACGGTTACGGCATGGCCATCGGCGTTGTGGTGTTCACCTTCTCCTTTGCGCTGGCTGCCATTGTGAACAAGGTGACCGAGCGCGAAGCGTTGGAATTCTAATCAGAAAGGAAGCGTGTGCGAATGAACGCGAAAAAGAAATCTAGCGGCGGAACAGGCGACCGGCTGATGAAAGCCGTGATCTACATTGTTCTGATTGTGCTGGCCATCACCATCATCATTCCTGTGGCGTGGGTTTTCATGGCGTCGGTAAAGCAGAACAGCGAGTTCTATGGCAACCCCTTCACGCTGCCGCAGGGAATTTACCTGCAGAACTTCGTGGATGCATGGACCAAAGCACGCATGGGCGATTACTTCCTGACTTCGGTCCTGATCACCGCGCTGTCACTGACAATTCTGCTGGTGGTGGCCCTGCCTGCGGCCTATGTGCTGAGCCGTTACAATTTCATGGGCCGCAAGGTCATCCGCGGCGGTTTCATGGCAGGTCTGTTCATCAACGTCAACTACATTGTGGTTCCCATCTTCCTGATGTTCGTTGCCGGTGACCGCCTGTTGAACCAGCTCTTCGGAAAATCCTTCTTTTTGAACAATCCCTTTATGGTGTCGGTGGTGCTGGCTTCCACCACGCTGCCCTTCACCATCTACCTGCTCAGCAGCTACCTGGCTACACTGCCCAAAGACTATGAGGAGGCCGCCTATGTGGACGGCGCCGGGTATTTCACCACCATGGTACGCATCATCCTGCCCATGGCAAAACCCAGCATCATCACAGTCATCCTGTTCGAGTTCCTGTCCTACTGGAACGAGTACATCATCTCCATGACCATGCTCACCGATCCTAACGGCGCGCGCACGCTGCCCGTTGGCCTGCTGAACCTGATGAAGGCCCAGAACGCCAAGGCCGAATACGGCCAGATGTATGCCGGTCTGGTGCTGGTCATGATTCCCACGCTGATCCTGTACATGTGTGTGCAGAAGAAGCTGACACAGGGCATGACCCTGGGTGGCCTGAAGGGCTAAAGGGGGAAAAAGCGATGAATGAATACAACAAAAAAACATTGAAGACGATCCTGGCCGTGATTGCGGTGCTGGCCTGTCTGGCGCTGGTCGTTATCGGACACTCCATGGGCTTCATGTCGGATTTCACGCAGGGTGTGATCGGTCTGTTCGTAGAACTGGTGGGCCTGGCAGGAATCCTTGTGCTGCTGTATCTGTACAACAGAAGCTATAAGAAATAATAATACTGGAAGGTGGTGCCCTGTCTGAACCGGAAGGGCCGGGCAGGGCACTGGTTTCAAACCAACCAGGAAAAGAGGAAAAAATGAGCGAAAAAAAATTGACTGGACGGGTGACCATTCCCACCAATCTGGATATTGTGCCGGAAACCATTGATATCCTGAAGCGGTGGGGGGCGGACGCCATCCGTGACTGCGACGGTACCGAGTTCCCCGAGGAATTGACCAAGGTTGGCGCAAAGATCTATTCCACCTATTACACCACCCGCAAGGACAATGCCTGGGCCAAGGCAAACCCGGATGAGGTGCAGCAGTGCTACATCATGACGGGCTTCTACACCGCCACCGGGGATGCTCTGTCGATTCCTCTGATGAAGGGCATTTCCGAAGAGCTGATGAAGGTGAACACCCGGGACGACATCAAGCGCTGGTGGGAAGTCATCGACCGCACCACCGGCGAGGTAGTCCCCACCGACCGGTGGAGCTATAACGAGTCCACCGGCTGCGCGGAGATCACCGGCTGCACGCCGTTCCATGAGTATACCGTGAGCTTTCTGGCCTATCTGATCTGGGACCCGGTACATATGTACAATGCGGTGACCAACAACTGGCAGAACTTTGAACACCAGATCACCTTCGATGTGCGCCAGCCCAAGACCCACAAGTACACCATGGAGCGCCTGCGCAAGTTCATCACCGACCATCCCTATGTGGATGTGCTCCGCTACACCACCTTCTTCCATCAGTTCACCCTGGTGTTCGATGAGCTCAAGCGGGAAAAATATGTGGACTGGTACGGCTATTCCGCCAGCGTATCCCCCTACATCCTGAAGCAGTTCGAGGCGGAAGTGGGCTACAAGTTCCGTCCGGAATTCATCATCGATCAGGGGTACTACAACAACCAGTACCGTGTGCCCAGCAAGGAGTACAAGGACTTCCAGGCATTCCAGCGCCGCGAGGTGGCCAAGCTGGCCAAGGAAATGGTGGACATCACCCACGAGCTGGGCAAGGAAGCCATGATGTTCCTGGGTGATCACTTCATCGGCACCGAGCCGTTCATGGACGAGTTCAAGACCATCGGCCTGGATGCCGTGGTGGGCAGTGTGGGCAACGGCTCCACTCTGCGCCTCATCAGCGATATCTCCGGCGTCAAATACACCGAGGGCCGCTTCCTGCCCTACTTCTTCCCGGACACCTTCCACGAAGGCGGCGATCCGGTGAAGGAAGCCAAGGAAAACTGGGTCACTGCCCGCCGCGCCATTCTGCGCAAGCCGGTGGACCGCATCGGCTACGGCGGATACCTGAAACTGGCGCTGGAGTTCCCCGAGTTCGTGGATTACATCGAGAGCGTCTGCAACGAGTTCCGAGAGCTGTACGAAAATGCCAAGGGCACCACCGCCTATTGCGTAAAGACGGTGGCGGTGCTGAACTGCTGGGGCAAGTCTGTACCAGAAGCAGAATTACAGCTATGCCGGCGTGATCGAAGCGCTGAGCGGCGCCCCCTTCGACGTGAAGTTCATCAGCTTTGACGACATCAAGGCCGATCCCAAGCTGCTGGACACCATCGACGTGCTGATCAACGTGGGCGATGGCGACACCGCACACACCGGCGGCGTGGTCTGGGAAGATCCCGAGATCTCCTCCGCCGTCAAGAAATTCATCTACAACGGCGGCGGCTTCATCGGTGTGGGCGAGCCTGCGGGCCACCAGTATCAGGGCCACTATCTGCAGCTGGCCACCGCCATGGGCGTGGAGAAGGAGACCGGCTTTACCCTGGGCTACGACAAGTACAACTGGGAAGAGCACCGGGATCACTTCATCCTGGCCGAGGCCACCGGCGATGTAAACTTCGGGGAAGGCAAGAAGAGCATCTATGCCCTGGAGGGTACCCAGATCCTGGTCCAGCGGGACAAGGAGGTGCAGATGGCGGTGAACGAGTACGGCGCAGGCCGTACCGTGTACATCAGCGGTCTGCCCTATACCTTCGAGAACAGCCGGATGCTGTACCGTTCCATCCTGTGGAGTGCCCACGACGAGGACGACCTGCACAAGTGGTTCTCCTCCAACTTCAATGTGGAGGTGCACGCCTATGTAAAGAACGGCAAATACTGCGTGGTAAACAATACCTACGAGCCCCAGCATACCACCGTCTACAAAGGCGACGGCACCAGTTTTGAGCTGGATATGGACGCCAACGAGATCAAGTGGTATGAGATCTGATTGGATGTAAGCCGATCTTACAGTAAGGCGGCCGCCTTCGGGAAGTCCCCGGCGGCGACCGCCTTTTTCATCGCAGCGCGGCGACATCTGGCGCGCTGCCTGTTGCGGGAAAGGGTGTGAATGCTCTGTGACAGACCGTCCCAACATCGTTTTGATCATGACCGACGAGCAGCGGGGAGACTGCCTGGGATATGCCGGACATCCGGATGTAAAGACTCCCTATCTGGATTCCCTTGCCGCGGATGGGGTGTATTTTCCCAACGCCTGGTCGTCCTGCCCCACCTGTGTGCCGGCCCGGGCGATCCTGCACACCGGCCTGAGCCAGCGGCACACCGGAAAGGTGGGCTATCAGGACCGGGTGGACTGGAACTACGGCTGCACCATGGCCGGAGAGCTGAGCAAGGCAGGGTATTACACCCAGTGCGTGGGCAAGAT
>JAHZHS010000033.1 GCA_019420135.1 Oscillospiraceae bacterium
CCGGGGCGGAATCAATCCTTGCCGGGTTCTGCTTCCTTGCGGGCATTCTGCTGGGCGCGGATCTCCCGGTACTCCTTGTTGAGGGTAGCTTCCGCTTCAGCCTCCTCATTCTTGATTTCCCAGTGGAGCAGGAAGGTCAGCGCCGCCCGCAGCACAATGATGGCGCCCACAATGGCAATCTCACTGAGATCCCGCACCACCACGGTACGCAGGATCTCGCTGCCCAGCTTGAATTCCAGGCAAAGGGCCATCCCCTTGGCCAGCTTGAGTCGGACCATGGGGTCATGCCGGATATAGTTGACAACGCCCTGGACGCCGGCCACGATCAGCACCACCACGCCCACCAGCTCAAACAGATGAATGGCATTGCTGACCAGAATGTCCAGCAGATTCTGCATAAAAAGATCAAAAGCCTCCACCGGGTATCCTCCCCTATCATCCCGCCTGTTGCTGAACAGGCGGAGAAAATCTGCTCAAATTATAACAAGCCCTTTTCCTTATTGCAAGTTTTTTCGTCCGGGCGAAAAAATTGGCAAGTTCTTTGTTCCGACTCCCCCTGCTTCCCGGCCCGTTCTCCCCTGCCCCTTGCATGCAGGTGGTATAATGAGAATACAGTCGGAGATGAAAGGCTCCCTGCCGGGCAATGTCTGCCGCTCCCTTTTTGTTGGAAGCCGCGGCGGCTGACAGCCCCGGCAGCGGGCCTCCCCGCGGAGAAACGGAGGCTGGATATACCATGAAAGTACTTTTGATCAACGGCAGCCCGCACGAAAAGGGCTGCACCTATGCCGCCCTGGCCGAGATGGCCAAAGTCCTCAACGAGGAGGGCATTGAGACCACCATCTTCCACATCGGCCGGGCGCCGGTGGGCGGCTGTGTGGGCTGCGGCGGCTGTGTCAAGGCAGGCAAGTGCGTCTTTGGCGGCCCTGTGGTGGATGTGCTGCCCCTGGTCCAGGAAGCTGACGGCATCGTCTTTGGCGCCCCGGTGCACTACGCCACTGCCGCCGCCGGCATGCTGGGCTTTATGCACCGGCTGGCCTACTCCGCCGGACGGTATCTGCGCCACAAGCCCGCCGCCGTGGTGACCAGCGCCCGCCGGGCCGGCACCGTCAGCGCCCTGGACGCCATGATGAAGATTCCCACCTTCTATGAGATGCCGCTTGTCAACTCCACCTACTGGCCCATGGTCCACGGTTCCAACGCTGAGGAGGCCGCCAAGGACGAGGAGGGCATGCAGATCATGCGCAATCTGGCCCGCAATATGGCATGGATGCTGCGCTGCATCGAGGCCGGCAAGGCCGCAGGCATTGAGGCTCCCACCGCCGAGAGCGGCCTCCGCACCAACTTCATCCGCTGATTGTTTCAACAATCCGGAAGTTTTCCATAATGCAGAAAAATCCCCGTACCGGGCAAATTGCCTGATACGGGGATTTTTGTATCTTACAGTGGATTACAGAACCTTGGACAGGAAGGCGCGCAGGCGCTCGTTGTCGGGATTGGCAAAGAACTCCTGGGGCGGGCGGTCCACCTTGACCACACCCTCGTCGATGAAGATGACCCGGCTGGCCACCTCCCGGGCAAAGCCCATCTCGTGGGTGACGACCACCATGGTCATCCCGCCTTTGGCCAGCTCCTTCATGAGTTCCAGAACCTCGCCCACCATCTCAGGGTCCAGGGCAGAGGTGGGCTCGTCAAAGAGCAGGGCCTCCGGGTCCATGGCCAGGGCACGAACGATGGCAATGCGCTGCTTCTGGCCGCCGGAAAGCATGGCCGGGTAGGCATCCGCCTTGTCTGCCAGACCTATGCGGGCCAGCAGGTCCATGGCCTTGGCATCGGCCGCCGCCTGACTCATCAGTCCCAGCTTGGTGGGAGCCAGCGTGATGTTGCGCTTGACCGTCAGGTGCGGAAACAGGTTGAAGTGCTGAAAGACCATGCCCATCTTGGCGCGGATCTTGTTGATGTCCTTTTCAGTGACTTCCTTGTCCTTGAAGTAGATGTGGCCGGAGGTGGGCTCCTCCAGACGATTGAGGCAGCGCAGAAAGGTGGACTTGCCGCAGCCGGAAGGCCCGACCAGGCAGACCACATCGCCCTTGTTGATGGTAAGGTTGATGCCCTTGAGGACATCCAGACCACCGTAGCTTTTTTTCAGATTCTCAACGACGATCACTCTGTCTCATCCTCCCTTCCAGTTTGCCCATCAGCCAGGTAAAGATCATGACCAGCACCAGATAGATAGCCGCAGTGCCAAGCAGCGGATACATAGCCTCGTAGGTACGGTTCATGATGCCCTGTGCCGCGTACAGCAGCTCCTTGCCGCCGATGACGGTGATGAGCGAGGTATCCTTCAGCAGGACCACAAACTCGTTGCCCAGGGCCGGCAGCACCGACTTGATGGCCTGAGGGATCACGATGCTGACCATGGTGGTGACGTAATTGAGGCCCAGGCTGCGTCCGGCCTCCATCTGGCCGGGATCCACAGCCATCAGGCCGCCGCGGATGATCTCGGACACATAGGCACCCGAGTTGATGCCCAGGCTCAAAGCACCGACCAGGGTATATTCACGGCTGGTCTTGAAAATGACCATGCTCATGATGAGCAGCTGGACCATCATGGGGGTGCCGCGGATGACGGTGGAGTACACCTTGCAGATCAGGTTGAACACGCCCAGCAACGGGTTATGGTGGCCGGGGCGCTGCTGGTCATGGGCCACACGGATCAGTGCGACCACGCCGCCCAGGATCACGCCCAATGCCAGCGCCAGGGCCGTGACAAGAAGCGTGGTCCCCACGCCTTCAATGTACAGCTTCCAGCGATCGGACACCAGAAATGCCTGATAGAATTTTACGAAGACATCCTGCCACAGAGTGAGCTCTGCGCCGCTTTTTGCCAGATTGGACAGCGTTTCGAACTGTGCTGCCAAGTCCATGCCCACATCCACCTTTCTTTCCGGTCGGTGCCGCGCCGGAAGGTTCCGGCGCTTTGTATTGATTGCCGCCATTGACGGCGCGGTCCCTGCCGCTTGGGGCGGCAACAAAAGAGAGAGCGGCCAGCCCGGCTCCTCTGCCAGGCGCGGACACAAGGTCCGCATGGTCGCCCTCCCCTTTCAGGCGGAATGTCCGCCTGTTGTGCTTGATTCAGCCCCTGGCCGATCAGTCGGCATTGATGTACTTGTCGATGATGGACTGAACGGTGCCGTCAGCCTTCAGCTCTTCCAGAGCGCCGTTGAGGGCGTCCAGCAGCTGGGTGTTGCCCTTCTTGACGCCGATGGCATAGTCCTCGTTGACGTACTCGGTATCCAGGATCTTCAGACCGGGGTTTGCCTTAACAAATTCCTGAGCGGGAGCGTTGTCGATCACAACAGCGTCGCCCCGGCCGTTCATCAGCTCCTGCACAGCCGGCAGGCCCTTCTCCTACGCGGTGACGGGCTCAGCGCCCGTGCCGCCGTTCTCCACGGTGTCGGAGCAGTACAGGTCACCGGTGGTGCCGCGCTGCACGCCGATCATCTTGTCGTTGGCCAGATCATCCACAGAAGCGATGTCGGAATCCTCGGGGACGATGACCACCTGGATGCCGGTGGCGTAGCTGTCGGTGAAGTCCAGGTTGACCAGACGGTCCTCGGTGACGGAGACACCAGCCATGACCATGTCGCTCTTGCCGGTCTGAGCAGCCAGCAGGGCGGAGTCAAAGTCCATATCGTCGATGCGCAGCTCCAGGCCCAGCTTGTCGGCAATGGCCTGGGCGATCTCCACGTCGATGCCCTCGAAATCGCCGGCGTCATTGGTCATTTCGTACGGCGGGAAAGCCGCGTTGGTGGACATGATCAGCAGGCCGTCTTCGATGGTCTCCACACCGGTGGCGGAAGCAGTCTCCGGGCTGGCCTCGCTGGAGGTCTCGGCGCTGGAGCTGGTGTCGGAGCTGGTATCGGCAGCGGTGGAGCTGCTCTCGGAAGTAGTGTTGCCGCAGGCTGCCAGGCTCAGGGCCATGACGGATGCCAGCAGAATGGAAGTCAGTTTCTTCATATTCATTCCCTCGTGTTCTCTCTTAGTATAAGGTATGGTTTTCTTGTCCCGGCACGGCAGCTGCCGCGTCCTCCCCGGTGACTTTACCAGTATGATGCATAAAAGCTACAATGTCAATGTATATTTTTCAATTTTGGCATTTTGTGTAGGGGGATTGCCGATGCGCCGCGTTTTTTGTGCAGTTTTTTTGCATTGCCGGCTGCGGGCCGTCCTCCGCCGCCCATGGCCCGAAATAAGGGTTTGGCGATGCATCGTCCATGGGCTGATTTTGGCCGCGGCGTATATTTACACACAAATCCACTCCTGCTGCCGGTTCCTTTCCAAATCTTTCCCCCAGCCGGGAAACCGGCATTCCGGTTTCTCTGCATCAAACTTGAATATTTATTCATATTTGTGAAAGTTTTTGCATTCAGCCAATATGTCATGCATTTTGTCGGAAGCTGTCCTATTGACACCCATCCTCCCCGATGCTAGACTGAGACTGCTATAATAGGTATCGAATGCGGCAGGGACCGCAATCCCGGCGTCATCTGGATACGCCGCCATAGGAGATCGCGCCCGTCACCCCGGGCGCAGGGGGGAATTGGAAACATGACATTAGCCGAATTATCCGTCGGCCAGGACGCCCGCATCTGCACGGTGGGCGGCGAGGGAGCACTTCGCCGTCACCTGCTGGACATGGGCCTGACGCCGGGCATTGAAGTAACGCTGCGCAAGGTTGCGCCCATGGGAGATCCCATCGAGCTGGAACTGCGCGGCTACGAGCTGACGCTGCGTCTGGACGACGCCCGCAAAATTGAAATTGAAGGGGTGCACGCCACCGATCGCGCCGCCCGCACCCAGGAGCGTCATACACCGGTACCCCATCCCGGTCGCGGTGAGATCAGCCGGGCACCCAGTTACCGCTCCCGCAAGAGCGGCGACGTGATCCCCAAAGGTCAGCCGCTGACCTTTGCCCTGGCGGGCAACCAGAACTGCGGCAAGACCACCCTGTTCAACCAGCTGACCGGCTCCAACCAGCACGTGGGCAACTTTCCCGGCGTGACGGTGGACCGCAAGGATGGCCAGATCCGCGGCCATGCCGAGGCCACCGTCACCGACCTGCCGGGCATCTATTCCCTGTCGCCCTACTCCAACGAGGAGATCGTGACCCGGGATTTTCTGCTGCAGAACAAGCCCACCGGCATCATCAACATTGTGGATGCCACCAACATCGAGCGCAACCTCTACCTCACCATCCAGCTGATGGAGCTGGGCATCCCCATGGTGCTGGCCCTCAACATGATGGACGAGGTCCGCGCCAACGGCGGCACCATCATGGTCAACCAGCTGGAGGAGCTGCTGGGCATCCCGGTGGTGCCCATCTCCGCTGCCCGCAACGAGGGCATTGACGAGCTGATCGAGCATGCCATCCACGTGGCCCGGCACCGGGAGGCTCCCGGCCGCATTGATTTCTGCGACGCCGGCGACCCTGACGATCCCAGAGGCGCCGTCCACCGCTGTATCCACGCCATCGTCCACCTCATTGAGGACCATGCCCGCCGGGCCGGACTGCCCCTGCGTTTTGCCGCCACCAAACTGGTGGAGGGCGACCAGCCCATTCTGGAACAGCTGCAGCTGGACCAGAACGAGAAGGAAATGCTGGAACACACCATCGTGGAGATGGAGCACGAGACCGGCACCGACCGGGAGGCCGCCCTGGCCGACATGCGCTTCCACTTTCTGGAAGGCCTCTGTGAGCAGACCGTCGTCCGCCCCGCCGAAAGCAAGGAACATCGCCGCAGCGTGGAGCTGGACAAGATCCTGACCGGACGGTTCACCGCCATTCCCTGCTTCATCGTGATTCTGGCTCTGGTGTTCTGGCTGACCTTCGGGGTGATCGGCGCGGCATTGTCCGACCTGCTGACCCTGGGCATCGACAATTTCACTGCCCTGGTGGACGCAGGCCTTACCGCTTACGGCATCAATCCTGTGGTACATTCGCTGGTCATTGACGGCATCTTTGCCGGTGTGGGCAGTGTGCTGAGCTTTTTGCCTACCATCGTCACCCTGTTCTTCTTCCTGTCCATCCTGGAGGATACCGGCTACATGGCCCGTGTGGCCTTTGTCATGGACAAGCCCCTACGCCGCATCGGCCTGTCGGGACGCAGCTTTGTCCCTATGCTGGTGGGCTTCGGCTGCTCGGTGCCTGCCATCATGTCCACCCGCACCCTCTCCTCCGACCGTGACCGCCGCATGACCGTCCTGCTCACCCCGTTCATGAGCTGCTCGGCCAAGCTGCCCATCTACGCCCTGTTCACGGCGGCCTTCTTCCCCCGCGGGCTGCGCCCCGTGGTGATGGTGGCGCTGTATCTCATCGGCATCCTCTTCGGTGTGCTGTACGCCCTGGTGCTGCGCCATACCCGTTTCCGCGGCGAACCGGTGCCGTTTGTCATGGAGCTGCCCAACTACCGTCTGCCCAGCCCCAAGAGCGTGGGCCAGCTGATCTGGGAAAAGGCCCGGGATTTCATCCAGCGCGCTTTCACCATTATCTTTGTGGCGACGGTCATCATCTGGTTCCTTCAGAGCTTTGACACCCGCCTCAATGTAGTCACCTCCCCCGAGACCAGTCTTCTGGCCATGATCGGCGGCTGGATCGCTCCCATCTTCGCCCCCCTGGGCTTCGCCGACTGGCGGGTCTCCACCGCCCTCATCACCGGCTTCACCGCCAAGGAGAGCGTGGTCTCCACCCTGACCGTCCTGCTGGGTGGCAATACCGGCCTGTTGAATACCCTGTTCACTCCCTTCACCGCCATGGTGTTCCTGGTGTTCACCCTGCTGTACACTCCCTGTGTGGCCGCCATCGCCGCAGCCCGCCGGGAACTGGGCTCCGCCCGCGCCGCAGCCGGGGTGGTCGTTGTCCAGTGCCTCATCGCCTGGGTGGCCGCCTTCCTTGTCCACTGTATCGGCCTGCTGATCGGGCTGGCCTGACCTTCTCACCAAACAGGAGTTTCTCATCATGAATCTGCAAAGTTTTATCGTCCTTGTCATTATCTTTGTTCTTCTGGGCCTGGCCGTGGCTTTCATCGCCAAAAACGGCGGCTGGCAGGGCGGCTGCAGCGGTCACTGCGCCAGCTGCCAGCAGCGCTGCGCCCAGCAGAACAAAAAGACCGATGGGGACAACCAGTCCAAGTGATCCTGCGGTCTGACCGCTGAGCAATCCGTACCATGTCATCCTTTGCCGCGTGTTCCTGCCTTCCGGCGGGGGTACGCGGCATTTGCTTTTTACCATAGTGCGGGGAGAGGGATTTATTTCCTGCCGTCCGGACGGCATTTTTACCGAATACCGGGGTATCCTGCCGTACATTGGGGGCATTGTCCTTCCGCACGCAAAATCCACCCAATTCTTCCCCTGTCTGCGGTTGCGAAACGGTCCCCGAACAGGTATACTGATTATGGGCTTTTGCAGCCCCGTGGGAGGACACACAATGAACGCTGAAGCATTTTGTTTTGATGGTTCCACACCCTGTGATCTTGACCGCCTGCCTACCGGCGCCGGGAAATACCGCGGTCACAAGGCCGACTTTGCTCCCCGCACCGCCGCCAATCTCAAACAGATGGAGGCCCTGCAGGACGCCCTCTACGCCGACGGGCGGGAAGGGCTGATCATTCTGCTGCAGGCTCTGGATGCCGCCGGCAAGGACGGCACCGTCAAGCACGTCATGGGCGGACTGAATCCCCAGGGCGTGGAGGTACACAACTTCAAGCAGCCCACGGCGGAGGATCTGCGCCACGACTATCTGTGGCGGGTCAACCGCTGCCTGCCTCCCCGGGGCAGCATTGCCATCTTCAACCGCAGCTACTACGAGGATGTGCTGGTTGTGCGCATGCACGAGCTCTTCCGGGGCTATCGCATGGCCGACCGGGTGCTCCGGGATTCCGACAAGGACTTTTTTGAAAAGCGCTACCGCCAGATCCGCGACTACGAGGAATATCTGTATGAAAACAGTTTCCGGGTAGTCAAGATCTTTCTGCACCTGTCCAAGAAGGAACAGAAAAAGCGGTTTCTCGAGCGCATTGACGTACCGGAGAAGAACTGGAAGTTTTCCCCTGACGACATCAAGGAACGGGGCCGCTTTGACGAGTACAATAAACTGTATGAACAGGTCATCAACGCGACGGCCAGCCGCCACAGTCCGTGGTACGTCCTGCCCGCCGACCAGAAATGGTATACCCGGTATCTGGTCTCCGAGATCGTGGTGGATGCACTCAAACAGTGCGGCCCGCACTACCCGGTTTTGTCGGATGCCGACCGTGCCCGCCTGGCCGAAAGCCGCACGTTGCTCATGAACGAACCCGACTGACCCCACACGAAAGCGAGGGATGCGCATGGCCCCCATCCGGGTCCTGCAGATCATGCCGGCCATGGACGCCGGCGGCATGGAGACCTTCGTCATGAACGTCTACCGCGCCATAGACCGCACCAAGGTGCAGTTTGATTTTCTCTACCACTATGACAAGCCCTGCTTCTACGACGAGGAGATTGCCGCACTGGGCGGGCGGATCTTCAAGCTGACCGTCCGCCAGGACAACAACCTGCCCCGCTATCTCCGCGCCCTGGATTCCCTGTTTGCCGAGAATTCCCAGTACCGCATCATCCACGGCCATTACAGCGGGTTCGGCATGTTTTACAACCGTGCCGCCAAACGCCGGGGGGTCCCGGTGCGGGTGGGACACAGCCACAACACCGCCTATGAGCCCAATCTGGTGGGGACCCTTGACCGGCTGATGAGCAGCCGGTTCGACCATCTGCTCACCGACCGGTTTGCCTGCAGCCAGAAGGCCGGGGAGATGCTGTTCGGGCATCATCCCTTCACCGTGCTGCCCAACGGCATCCCTGTGAACGCCTTTGCCCACCCCACCCCCGGTGCACGGGCTGCCCTGCGGGCTGAATTCGGCGTGGCGGAGAACGCTCCCTTGCTGGGGCATGTGGGGCGCTTTTCCGCCCAGAAAAACCACAGCGGGCTGCTGGATATCTTTGCCGAAGTCCACCGCCGCCGCCCCGACGCCCGGCTTTTGCTTTTGGGCACCGGCACCCTGGAGGCCGACGCCCGGGCCAAGGCCAAGGCCCTGGGGCTTGAGGATGCCGTCATCTTTGCGGGGGTGCGCAGCGACACCGCCGCCTGCTATGCCGCCATGGATGCCTTTTTGCTGCCCAGTCTGTTTGAGGGGCTGCCCGTGGTCCTGGTAGAGGCCCAGACGGCCGGGCTCCCCTGCTTTGTTTCGGATACCGTTGACCGGGGCGCAGCCTTTGCCGATGGCGTACACTTTCTTTCTCTGAACTCCCCCGCCGCCTGGGCGGACGCCCTGTGCAGTGCGCCCCTGCGCCGCAACCCCGATGCCCTGGCCCAGGCCCGCGCCGCCGGGTACGACGTGCAGACCTCCGCCCAGAGGCTGCAGGAATTCTATCTCCGGCGGTATGCCGAGGTGGAAGCATGAGGGCGGCGCGCATCGGCGTGGTGGTGCCGGTCTATAACGCGGCGGAATATCTGCCGCTGTGCCTCGACTCCATCGCCGCCCAGAGCTTTTCCCGGTTCTGCTGCGTCCTGGCCGACGACGGCTCCACCGACGGTTCGGGGGACATCTGCGATACATACGCCCGGCGTGACCCCCGGTTTTCAGTATTGCATCTCCAAAACGGCGGCGTGGCCACTGCCCGTGCCGCCGGTGTGCGGGCGATCTCCTGCGAGTACATTGCCTTCTGTGACGCCGACGACCTGCTTCACCCCCGGTTTTTGCAGACACTGCTGCATGCCGCCGAACAAAGCGGCCTGCCCATCGCCTGCTGCCGGTACGACACCTTCACCGAGGCGCCGTCCCTCAATGCGGCCCCGCCGGAGACTTTCACCGAGCTGGAGGACCCCCACCATCTGGAAGCCCTCCTCCACGATCACCGGGTGGATTACAGCCTCTGCAACAAGCTGTATGACGCCAATCTGATGCAGCCGGAGTTTCTCGACAACGGTCTGGCTCACAACGAAGATCTCCTGGCCAACTGGAAGGCCTTCTGTCTGGCACCGGGTATGGCATTCTGCGATTTTGCGGGCTACCACTACCGCCAGCATGCGGCCTCGGCCAGTCATCATACCCTGACGGTGAAAGAGCTGGAGGACCACCGCGCCGCCGCGGCCGCCATTCTGGATCAGGCTCCTAACGCGCTGCGGCAAAGCGCCGGGGCATTCTACTATGAAAAACTCACCTATCTGGTCACCCGCATCCTCCGCCTGCCCGCGGATGCTGCCCTTGATCCGATCCTGCGGCAGCTCACCGACGAGCTGCGCCGGGGCGAGCACGACCCGTTGCTGGGTGCCAATCCCATCCTGCCCCGCCCCGTGCGGCTGGCCTCCCGCGCCGCTGTGCATGCGCCGTGGCTGCTGCGGGCGGTCTGCCGCCTTGTGCTGCATGACCGCGCCTGACCTTTTCTTTGACTTTTCGTGCTTGCCGTATTGCTGAAAAAGGAGCTTTTTGATGCGCTTTTTATTGATTGTTGACAGTGTGGAATCGCCCCAGGCCGTCAACCCCGAGCTGGGACGGCGGCTGGCTGCCGAACTGGCCGAGCAGGGGCATCAGGTCCATCTGCTGGAGCTGTGGGACGGGGAGACGCCGCCCCCCGCCCCCGCCGGTGCCGGCACCCCCAACGGCGTGGTGCTGCATGACCTAGCCTTTGCCGATGAGCGGATGATGAACCGCGCTCTGGAAAACGGCTCCCGCCAGGGCAGCCCCATCCCGGTACGGCTGGCCCGCCTGGCCCGCCATCCTTCCGCCGTGGAGGCGGCCTTCCGCCAGCTGGTGCTGCGCCGTCCCCGCCGCCAGGAGGATACCCGCCGGGAGATCGAGCGTCTGGACGCCATCTACCATTTTGATTTTGTCACCGCTGTGGCTGCCCCCTACCGTGCCGCCTTCGCCCTGGAGGAGGCCAGCATCGTGGGCAAAAAGGTTCTGTGGCTCATGGACCCCTACGCCGCCAACCGGACCTACCAGGCCCCCGGCGGCTGGGCCCGGGAACTGCAGCTGCTGCGCTCGGCCCACACGGTGTTCGTCACCCGTCAGGCCATGTCCGACTACGAAAGCGGCCCGCTGGCCCCCTGCCGGGACAAGGCTTTTGAGCTGGCCTTTCCCGCACTGGTGCCGCCTCAGGCGGAGATCTACGATCCCAGCCGCGGTACCGGGCCCATGGACTGCGTTTTCTGCGGCACCCTCTATCCGGGCATCCGTACCCCGGATTTTGCCCTGGAACTGTTTGCCAAGCTCAACAGCCCCGATGTCCGCCTGACCATGGTGGGCCGCGGCTGGGAAGCTTTTGTCCCTCAGGCCGACGCCGCCCGCAAGATTCTGGGCGGACGGGCGCAGCTGTCCGGGCCGGTCTCCGCCACCCGGGCCCGCACCCTCACCGCCGGGGCCGACATCCTCCTGAATCTGGGCAATGCTGTCAGCAACCAGATTCCCAGCAAACTGTTTGAATATTTCGGCACCGGCAAACCGATTCTGCATCTCTCCCCCCGGGCGGATGACGCGGTGCTGCCCTACCTGGAACGCTACCCGCTGGCCCTCGTCCTGTCCGAGCAGGAGGGCGCCACCCCCGACGTGCTGGCCCGGCTGAACGCCTGGCTGCGGGAGATGCGCGGCCAGTCCCTCTCCTACGAAAAGGCAGCCGGGCTTTTCCCCGAATACACCCCGGCCGCCGTGGCAAAGCGGTTTGTTGAAATCATTACCCGGTAATTGCTGCCGGAGAAAGGAGCCTCCCATGCCCAGAATCTTATGGCTGGTCAGCATCACTCTGCCCGAAGCCGCCGCGGCCTGCGGGCTTTCCGCCGCCGAGGTGGGCGGCGGCTGGCTGACCGGCATGCTGGACGCTCTGGCTCCCGCCGCCGACCTGACGGTATGCAGTCTGGACGCCCGGGTCAAGGCCCCCGTGCACGGCAGCGCGGGCGGCGCCGGCTTTGTGGTGCTGCCCCCCGATTCCGGGTTTGACGACCTGCTGGGCGGCGGCTTTGACCTTGTCCACATCTGGGGCACCGAGTACGAGGCGGCCGCCCGGATGCAGGCAGCTGCGGCCCGCCGGGGTCTGCCGGTCCTGGTGGGGATTCAGGGCGTCATGAGAGACTGCGCCGCCCATCTGTGCGACGGGGTCCCCCGGAAGTATCTGCATTCCAACGCTATCCAGCGGGCCATCGACCGGGTGGTGCCGGGCGCCCTGCTGGACGGCATGCAGAAGCGTTTTGACACCCTGGCCCAAAGTGAAGCCAATCTGCTGTCCGGCGCCAAATATGTGACCGGACGCACCACCTTTGACCGCCGCGCCGTGGCTGAGCTGGCCCCCGGCGCCCGGTACTACCGCTGCAACGAGACGCTGCGCCCCGCCTTTGTCCACAGCAAGGAGCTGTGGCACGCCCGGGAATTCGGCCGCGGCCCGGTACTGCTCATGAGCCAGGGCAACTATCCCCTCAAAAACCTGCACACCGTTTTGCAAGCACTGCCCGCCGTGCTGCGGCGCTGGCCCGGCACGGTGCTGCGGGTGGCCGGGTGGCCGCCGCTGGACAAAGGCCCCCTGCTGCGTCCGGTCATCGACTGGATGTTCCCCTACCAGAGCTACTGCAAGCATCTGATCCGGGAAAACGGCCTGGACGGACATGTGGTCTACACCGGCCCCCTGCCCGCCGAAAAAATGCGGCAGGCATTTCTGGATGCCGACCTCTTCCTGCTGCCCTCTTACAGTGAAAACAGTCCCAACAGTCTGGGGGAAGCCATGCTGCTGGGAATGCCCTGCGTAGCGGCCGCAGCAGGCGGCATTCCCGATATGGCGGGCGGCGGCGCCGATGCTGTACTGTACAGCCCGCCGGGAGATGCCGATGCCCTGGCGGAGGCGATCACCTCAGTGTTGTCCCGCCCCGACCACGGTGCGGCCATGGGCTGCACGGCACGGGAGCATGCCCGCGTCACCCACGACCCTGCCGCTAATGCCGCCCGCATGCTGGAAATCTACGACGCCATTCTCAATGTGGAAAAGGAGTCCCCAAATGTCAACGCCTGAGCTCGCCCCTGTCAGTGTCATCATCCCCTGCTACAATGCGGCGGATACCCTGCGCCGGGCGGTGGACGGCGTGCTGGACGGGGCGCCCGCCAATCTGGAGCTGCTGCTGGTGGACGACGGCTCCACCGACGCCACCCCCGCCCTGTGCGACGATCTGGCCGCCGGGGACGGGCGCATCCGGGTGCTGCACCGCAAAAACGGCGGTGCTTCCGCGGCCCGCAACGCAGGTCTGGATGCCGCCCTGGGAGACTGGGTCCTCTTTGTGGACGCCGACGACACCCTGACCCCCGGCCTGTGGCAGGCGTTGGGGGAGGCATTTGCGGCCGACCCGGGGATGGTGCTGTTCGGCATTGCCCGGGCCAGCGGTCCCAATCCCTGTCCCCTGGCGCCGGGGTATTATGCCGATCCGTCCGCCCTGGGAAAAGCTCTGCGGCCCCTTCTGTTTGAGAGCGGCTATCTGGCCGCGCCCTACGGGAAGGTATTCTCCGCCAGAGCGCTGCGCACCGCAGGAATGCACTTTGACGAGACACTCAAAGTCAACGAAGATGTGCTGTTCAACACAGTTTTTTTACAAAATACCATTTCCATTTTCTGCCTGCCGGGTGTATACTATTACCAATATGATCAAAAGTGGGGGTCTTTGTCCCGGCGCCTGCGGGGCGATCTGCTGAAAGCGGAAGCCCGCTGTGCCCCGGAACTAAAGACCATGCTGCTGCGCTGGGGGTATCCTCCCGAATCCTTTCTCAGGGAAAGCCGTCTGCGGGCCTGTCTGAACCAGTACGGTCTGCTGACCGGCTGTCCGGGCGAGATGCCCTATGCAGAGCGGCGGGCCCTGTTTGCCGAGATCCTGGCTCAGCCGGATGCCCGTGCCGCCCTGCAGGAGCAGCTGCGCCATGACGCCCACCCGCTGCTGGCCCTGCCGTACCGGCTGGGTGTCGCATGGAACCTGCCGGGGCTGCTGGCCGGGTAGACACTTGTGAAAAACCGGTATTTATGATAGCATTCTTCGGGCGCCGGACGGCGTCTTGACGAAATGCCATACACAAGGAGCGACCGATGTCCACCCCGAGACTCAGCATCATCACAACGGTATACGATGCCAAAGACTACCTGCCCGCCACAGTGCAGAGCATTCTGGCCCAGACCTTTGCGGATTTTGAGCTTCTGCTGGTGGAGGACGGCAGTCCCAACGGCTGTGGGGAACTCTGTGACCAGCTGGCCGGACAGGATGCCCGCATCCGGGTATTCCACAAGCCCAACGGCGGTCCGGCCTCGGCGGCAAACGTGGGGCTGGAAAACGCCCGGGGGGATTACATCGGCTTTGTGGATTCCGACGATCTCATTGAGCCGGATATGTATGCCCGGCTGTTCGCTGCCCTGGAGGCTCATCCCGGCGCCCGGCTGGCAGCCTGTGCCGGGGACGCCATCGACGACAGGGGAAATCCCATTCCCGGCCAGAAAGTCGCCTGCTCCCTTACCGGGGAATGCAACGCCATGGATCTGCTGCTGGAGACTTTCAAGACCGGCAGTTTTTATGGTCCCTTGAGCTGGAACAAACTGTTCGATGCCCGGCTGTTCCGGGACAAGAACATCCGCTATGACGAGAGCATGTTCTTTGGCGATGACGCCAGCGTGCTCCATCTGGTCTTTGAGGGAGAGCGGGCGGTTTGTCTGCCCGATGCTCTGTATCACTACCGCACCCGCGCAGGGCAGATGACCGGGGCCGTTTTTCCGCCCCGCAAGCTGGATGACCTGCGGATGTACTGGGACTGGCTGAGCTACTTTGCGGCACGGCCGAATTCCGAGGAATACTATCAATGGGCGGTCGCCTGGTATTGGAAGGTCTTTTATCAATTCTGGGTTTTGTCCGGCGAGGCAGGAAACCTTGCCGAGCTCAAACCCGGTTTTCTGAAACACAAAAAGCATCTGGACAGCCTGCTGCCCGACATTTTGCGGTGCCCGTACATCGCTGCGGGCGAAAAGGTCCGCGCCGTCCTGTTCATTGCCAGCCCTGGGCTGACCTGGCAGGCGGCCCGCACCTGGGGGCGGCTTTGCAGATTTGGGAGGGGTTAAAACTATGGAACGTATCTGTGTGAGCGTGATCATTCCGATTTACAACACCAAGACCTGGCTGGAAGAATGCATCCGCAGCGTTCTGGACCAGCAGTTCGATCAGCCGTTTGAAGTCATTCTGGTGGACGACGGCTCCACCGACGGCTGCAGCGAGCTCTGCGACGAATTTGCCAAAAAGGATGTCCGCATCCGGGTCATCCATCAGGAGAACCAGGGCCTGTCCGCCGCCCGCAACACCGGCATTGATGCCGCCCAGGGCCGCTACTATGCCTTTGTGGACTCGGACGATATCCTGCGCCCTGCCTATCTGCAAAAGCTCTTTGACGCTTGCGAGAAGCACGATGCCTACATGGCCATCTGCGCCGTGGAGGACGTGCGGGAGGACGGCACCAGCGAGGAACCGCCTGCCTACACCATGCCCACCGAGGTGGGGGTGTTCACCGGCAAAGACCTGCTCAACAACTTCTATGCCGCCAACGGCACCTACTACACCGTAGCCTGGAACAAGCTCTACCGCGCCGAGGTGTGGAAGCTGCTCCACTATCCCGAAGGCCGCCTGCATGAGGACGACTTTGTCGCCCACCGCCTGTTCTGGCGCTGCGACAAGGTGGTCTGCCTGGACGAGCAGCTCTACTGCTACCGCCTGAGCAGCGGCAGCATCTGCCGTTCCAACATCAAGCCTGAGGCCTTCGATGCCGTGGACGGCCTGGCTGACCGCTACCGCTTCTTTGTGGAGAATGGCGCCGACCGCACCGTCATCGACTGCGCCTATGCGGCCTGCTGGCGGCGGTATCTCTTCC
>JAHZHS010000034.1:0-9767 GCA_019420135.1 Oscillospiraceae bacterium
CAGTTTTGCCGGGGCCTTCCTTCTTTCGCCGCCGAAAGAAGGAAGCAAGAAAGGCGCCGCCGGTTCCGAGGCGGCGGCCGCACGGCTCAAGGGGCCTGCGGGCCCCTTGAGAAACCCCGGGGCTCCAGTGTTGTCCGGCCGGAAATTGCCTCCTTTCTCCTGAGAAACCCGCTCGGCAGGGTTTCCCGGCCCTGGCGCCGCAAGGCCCGACCCCGGCCTCCCATATTTGTGCGGCGGCCCGCTCCCGCAGGCCGCCGCCTGGGGAAAGGCTTCCCTTTTCTTTCGGAAGAGCGGGACTTCGAAAACAATCCTGGAAGGAACCGCACAGGAAAGGGGGTTCACTTTCCGTTTTCAGGCCGGGCACCGCGGACCGCCACAGGGCGAGCTCCCATTTTTCCCCTCAGCAACAGGCCTTGCAGGCCGCCGCCCCATTCCCGCTATTGGCTTTTTGGCCGTTTCCCCAGCCTGCTGCCCTGCGGAAAAGCCCCATGCCTCACCGTTTGTGTGTTCCTCGCCCGCACCCGAAACATCCCCCAAGCCTCCGCCGGATAACATCCTGCCCACCCCATTCCTTCTATTGGCTTTTTGGCCGTTTTCCCAGCCTGCCGCCCTGCGGAAAAGCCTGATGCCTCACCCTTTCCGTCCGCCCATTGTACCGCCCCCCGGACCAGGACGCTTACTGCCCGGGCGCTATCATTTTCAACAGTTCTGTTGAAAATGATAGCGGTCAAATACCTTTTCCACCCTCCCGGACGATAAAGAAAAACCCCCGGACAGCCCCATGGTGCAAGCACCACGGACGGTCCGGGGGTATTTTTCGGGGAAGGTGGGGAAAAGACGGGCGGACTTTCAACAAATCCAAAATAATTGTTGAAAACTTTCCGGGTCGCTCAGTCCTTTTCGTCCCACTCATCCAGGCGCAGCAGGGCGTCCCGGCTGCCGGAGACGATCATCACGTCGTTGGGCTGGAAGCAGTAGTCGGGGCGGATGTTGTCGGTGACCTTGCCGCCGCTCTCCACCGCAATGACGTTGAGGCCGAACTTGGCGCGGATATCCAGTTCCAGGATGGTCTTGCCCACAAACTTGTCGGGGACAATGAGCTTGGAGATGTTGATGCTCTCGCTCAGCTGGATGAAGTCCAGCACACGGGTGGTCTCCAGCCGGTTGGCCAGGCGCAGGGCCATGTCCCGCTCGGGGTAGACCACCTCGGCTCCCAGCTTGGCCAGGATCTCGCCGTGCTCCACGCTGGTAGCCTTGGCGATGACCTGGGGCACCCCCAGGCTGACCAGGTTCAGGGTGGTGAGGATGGAGCTCTCCATGTGCTCACCGATGCAGACCACCGCCACATCGCAGTTCTGGATGCCGGTCTCGGTCAGGTTTTTCTTGTCCAGCGTGTTCACCACGATTGCGTTCTCGGTATACTCCCGCAGCTCACGGACCTTCTCCTCGTCCCGGTCAATGACCAGGATTTCGGCGCCGGCCTGGGCCAGGGCGATGGCAAGGGCGTGGCCGAACCGGCCCAGGCCCACAATGCCGTAGGAAATCTTGCCTTTTTTGTGTTTATGGAACATGGCGGGAATCCTCCTGTCTGTTGGGCTGACGATGTCCGTCAGCCGATGGCAATATTGCCCACCGGATAGTGGGTGCGCTCGCCGCGGCTGAAATACCACAGCGTGGCGATGGTCAGGGGGCCCAGACGGCCCACATACATGATGAAGATGGACAGCAGTTTGCTGGCGTCGGACAGTCCCGGGGTGATGCCGGTGGACAGGCCCACCGTGCCGAAGGCGCTGACTACCTCGAACAGGGCGTCGGCCAGGGCGATGCCCGGCTCAAAGATGGACATGAGGTAGGTGCCGGTGAGCACCAGGGACATGGCCAGCAGGGTGATGACCGCCGCCTTGCGGAAGGCCTCCCGGGGGATGGAATAGTGGAAAGCTTTCTCCGACTTGTTGGTGGCTGCCGACTTGATGCCCTGGAAGAGGACGAACACGGTGCTGGTCTTGACGCCGCCGCCGGTGGAGCCGGGGGATGCGCCGATGAACATGAGGATGATCATGACCAGCAGGCCGGGGGTGGTGAAGTCCCCCAAAGAATAGGTGGCGAAACCGGCGGTACGGGCGGAGACGCTCTGGAACAGAGCGCCCAGCCAGGTGATGTTCTCGGTGAGTTTGAGCAGCACCGTGCCGATGATGATGAGCACGAAGCTGAAGGACAGGACCACCCGGGCGTGCATGGACAGCTTGCGCCAGCGGAATTTCTTGGCCCACAGTTCCCGGATGACCAGAAAGCCGATGCCGCCGAAGAAGATGAGGGCGCAGGTGACCAGATTGAGCAGCACATCGTCGGCGTAGTTGGTCAGGCTCTGGAAGTTGCCCAGAACGTCAAAGCCGGAGTTATTGAAAGCCGCCACCGAGTGGAACAGGCTGATGCCCAAAGCCCGCAGGGGGGGATAGTCCTGCACAAAGACCAGGAAGCTCAGGGCCGCGCCGGCCAGCTCAAAGATGAGGGTGGTCCAGAAGATGGACTTGATGAAAACGATGAGTCCCTTGCCCGAATCCACGTTGAGGGCTTCCCGGATGAGGGTGCGGCCCTTGAGGTTGACCCGGCGTCCCATGGCCACGATGATGCCGGCGCCCACCGAGGTGACGCCCAGGCCGCCCACCTGGATGAGCAGGGCCAGGATGGTCTGGCCCAGTGGGGTGAAGGTATCGCCCACGTCCACAGCGATGAGGCCGGTGACGCAGACGGCGCTGGTGGAGGTGTACAGGGCGTCGATGTAGCGCAGGTCGACGCCCTCCTTGACGCTGCAGGGCAGCATCAGCAGGCCGGAGCCCAGCAGGATGACCACGGCAAAGCCCATGGCGATGATCCGCCCGGGGGGCTGCCGTTTGACAGCTTCGATCAGTGTACTCATGAAACCTCTTTTGTCCGTTCCGGCGCGGCTGGGGCAGCGCCGGTGTAGTTGCAGTGAAAAAAGAAAAGGCGGGCAGTCCTGCCGGTCTCAGGCTTTGCGGTCGGAAAGGAACTGTCCCGGCTACATCATAACATAAAATAGAAAAATGTACAGACTTCCCGTGCCAGACAGGAAAAAAGTCCGTACAGCGGAACAAAATCCCCGCAGAATAAGGCGGAACGGCTCTCACAATCCCGGAAGATTGCGCACCACGCCCCAGCCCACCAGCAGGACGGCGTAGATCAGGCAGAGGGTGTTTTCCGCCCGGCCGAAGCGTCCGCCCTTTGCCCGCAGCCAGGCCTGGCGCAGCGCCAGGCCGATGGGGAGGGGCAGCGTGACAAAGAGAAAAGGGTTAGCGGCCAGGGCGGCGCTCAAATCTCCCCGCCCCAGGGCAAGAATCATGGTGGTGATGCCGCAGCCGGGGCATTTCAGGCCGGTGACCAGCCGGAAGGGGCAGGGGATGCCCCCGAAGGCTGAGGCAAAGGCGTAGTAGGCCAGCCCGGCGGCCACAAGCAGGCCGCCCCGCCGCAGCGTGCGGGGCAGGGGACTCAGGCCCACCGGTTGATGGTATCCTGGAACAGGGCCAGGTTGATGATCTGGAAGCCGAAGAGGGCCAGCAGAACATAGAGGATACCGCTGGAGGAATCCCCGTTGAGATAACCGCAGTTCTGGCCCATCTTGTAGGCCCAGTAGATACCGTAGATGCCGCAGGTGATGATATCGAACACCACCACCAGGCCGCCGCTGGTGCCCCGGTCGTTGCCGGCCAGCAGGTTGAGCTCGTCGTTGACCTTGCACATCCAGTACAGGCCGTACAGCCCGCAGGTGATGATGGTGAGAATGATGGCCAGCACAATGCTGCGGGGGATCACCATGCCGCCGTACCCCTGCTGTCCGCCGTAGGCCGGGCCCTGGCCGTAGGGATGGCCCTCGTCGGGGTTCTGGTAGCGGGGTCCGGGGGTGGGCGCCTGACCGGCGGCATCCAGGCGGGCGCCGCAGGCATTGCAGAAAGTGGCATTGTCGGGGTTCTGGGCGCCGCAGGCGGGACAGGTTTTCATGACGGATTCCTCCTGAACACAAGGTTGAAGCATGAAAGGTTCTTATCCTCCATATTACCCTATCCTCCGCCCAAACACAACAGAAAACCCCGCGGCGCCCTGTAAAATTTTGGGGGTAAAATTTTTCCATACCCGCCCCCACCGGTGGCGGAAATCCCCGAAATATTGTAGGATATGGGGGGAAGGGGAAAACGAAGAACAGGAAGTTCTCTCCCTTTCTGCCGCTGAAACAAAACTGACAACCGGATGGGGTAATATGAAACCATCTGTCCCGGGAAAGGAGCCCTGCCCATGTATCCTGTGCTCATTGTGGAGGACGAGCGCCCCATTGCCGACCTCATCGCCCTGACCCTGCGCCGCATGCAGTACACCTGCATCCAGGCCCACAGCGGCGAGCAGGCCGCCGACCTCATCCTCAGCATGAAATTCGACCTGATCCTGCTGGACGTCATGCTCCCCGGCATCGACGGTTTCGGCCTCATGGAATACATCGCCCCCACCGGCACGCCGGTCATCTTTCTCAGCGCCCGCTCCAGCGTGGAGGACCGGGTGAAAGGTTTGCGCCTGGGGGCCTACGACTACATTGTAAAACCCTTCGCCCCCGAGGAACTGCTGGCCCGGGTGGACGGCCTCATGCGCCACACCGGCCGCCGCAGCGCCAGCATCCGGCTGTGGGACGTGTCCATCGACCCGGCGGCACGGGCGGTCACCCGGAAGGGGGAACCGGTGGAGCTCACCCCCCGGGAGTACGACCTGCTCATGGTGCTGGTGCAGAGCCGGGGCATCGCCCTCTACCGCAGTGTGCTGCTGGAGCGGGTGTGGGGGCTGGACAGCGACACGGGACCCCGGGCGCTGGACCTCTACGTCTCCCGCCTGCGCAAAAAGCTGGGCTGGGGAGACAAGATCCGCACCGTGTCCGGGGTGGGCTACCGTCTGGAGGCTGAACCATGAACTTTGCACACAAACTCACCCTGGCGGTGGCCCTGCTGCTCTGCGTGACCTTGTCGGCGGGCGGGGCCTGGACCATCGGGCAGAACTTTTCCGCCGCCCTGGACGCAGCCGCCGCCGATGCCGCCGTCTCCCACATGCGGGAGCGCTACGCCCTGGAGGACCTGCTGGGGGATACGGACTCCCTTCCCGATGCCGCCGACGCCCTGGGGGGCTATGCCGGGACGCTGCAGCTGTCGGGAGGCGGGGAAGGCTACCGCTTTGCCGTCCTCACCGGGGACGGGGTGGTGGTCTGGTCGGACATGCCCGCCAACCTCCCCTTTGCCGACCAGTGGCAGGCGGTGGGCGCCGGCACCGGGGAGATGCTCTTCTGCAGGGCGGGGGAGTCCCGCTATCTGCTGCTGGCCTCCCCGCTGCAGACGGGTCAGGCGGGGCTCTATCTGGTGGGGGGCTACGATGTCACCCGGGAGTTCACCGAGCACGCCCGCCAGCTGCGGCAGTACCTCATGGTGGAGGGGGTGGCGCTGGTGCTGGCCCTCACCGCCGCGGCGCTGCTGGCCTGGGCCCTGACCCGGCCGCTGCGGCGGCTGGAATCCGCCAGCCGGGACATTGCGGCAGGGCAGTATGACCGGCGGGTGGGGGTATCCGGCGGGGGAGAGTTCGCCCGCCTGGCCCAGGGCTTCAACACCATGGCCGGGGCGGTGGAGAGCCACATGGAGGCCCTGCGCCGCCAGAATGAGAGCCGCACCCGGTTTGTGGCGGCCTTCACCCACGAGCTCAAGACCCCCATGACCGCCATTCTGGGCTATGCCGACCTGCTGCGCAGCGGGGAACAGCCCGCCGACGTCCGCCAGCTGGCCGCCGACTACATCTACCACGAATCCACCCGGCTGGAACACCTGAGCCGGGAGCTGCTCACCCTGCTGGGGGTGGAGGAGGGTCCGCCCCCCGCCCTCCGGCCCGAGGGGGTGGCGGGCATCTTCGGGGACGCTCTGCGCAGCCTGCCCGACCTGGGGGGCGTGACGGTGGAAAGCCACTGTCCCCCCGGGGCGAAGGTGCTGGGCAACCGGGCGCTGCTCTCGGACCTCATCCGCAACCTCATCCTCAACGGGGCGGCGGCCACCGACCCCGGCGGCACCATCACCCTGGGCTGTGAGCGGCAGGGCAGCGGTTGGCGGCTGAAGGTGGAGGACCATGGCCGGGGCATCCCTCCCGAGGACCTGCCCCACGTCACCGAGGCCTTTTACATGGCGGACAAGAGCCGCACCCGGGCCCGGGGCGGCAGCGGGCTGGGGCTGAGCCTCTGCGCCGCCATCGCCGCCGCCCACGGCAGCAAACTTGTCATTGAGAGCCAGCCGGGGCAGGGAACCTGCGTCACCCTGGACCTGCCCGACGGAGAGGAGGGGAAACCATGCGCCCAGTGAACCTTTCCGGCCTTTTCCAGGGAAAAGGGTCCGCCCTGCTGGTGACGGCGGGGGTGCTGGCCCTGTGCGGGGCCTCCCTGCTGCTGCCGGGGTGGTGGGGCGCCCGGCAGGAGGCCTCCCTGCTGGAAGGCCCCCTGCCCCGTCCCGCCGTGGCGGGCCTGCCCGACGAGCAGGCCAGGGCCATTCCCATCCTGTACGACCTCTACCGCGCCCGGCTGCAGCCCGGCAACTTCGGCTGGCAGGAGGGGAACACCTCCCTGCTGCCCGGGCTGGAACAGCGGCTGGATCACCTGGCGGAGAGCGGGGTGCTTTCCCGGGAAATGGTGGAGGTAGTGCAGCCCGCCCTGATTGCTGCGGCGGCAGGGGAGGAGGGCACCGCCTGCCTGACCCAGCAGACCGGCAACTTTGTGGGGGTGCAGGTCAGCGCCGGGCCGGATGCCGGGGGCCGGGCCGGCGGCCCCGGCTACTGTACCGTCGCCGCCGTGTGGGACACCGCCACCGGGGGCGTGGTTTCCCTGACAATGTCGGGGGAGCTGCCCGATGCCGACCCCGCCGCCATGCTGGACGCCTGGCGGCGGGACCTGGGCCTGGACGTGCTGGACGACTGGCAGGACGAGACCCGGGAGACGGGGGTGTCCTCCCGGTCGGACAAGGCCCAGGTCTACCTCTACTGCTCGGCGGAGGAAACCTCCCTGCGCATGAACATGACCAATCTTTCGGGGCTGGAACCCGGCGGCTGAATCCACTTGTAAAGAAAAGAGCCGGTGAAACAAAAATGACAAGGGGGTATGGTAGGCTGTACCCATACCGCCGCGGACGACACGGCGTTTTGATCCCGAAAGGTGGTTTGTCCCATGAAAAAGAATCTGTTCCGCGGCACAGCCCTGACGGCGGCCGCCCTGTTCGCCCTCTCCCTGACGGCCTGCGGCCCGGCGGGGGATGAGGACGACGCCTCCCCCCTATCCACACAGGAGTCCGCCTCCGACGCAGACATGGCCCAGAGCACCGACCCCCTGCAGATGCTCTCCCACGGCAGCGACGACGGCTTCTACCTCTCCCTCATGGACATGACCCGGGGCAGCGACGACCGCACCGAGCTCATGGGCTACATCGACTACGCCCAGGCCCGGGCCACCGTGCTCTGCGCCCAGCCCAACTGCACCCACAGCGACGAGAGCTGTCCCGCCTGGCGGGGCATCTGGGGCGGGTCGGCCTGGGTGCTGCCCGGCGGGGAGCATATCGTCACCAACACCGGGGACGAGGACAGCTACACCCTTGCCCTCTGCAAGCCGGACGGCACGGTGGAAAAGACCCTCTGCCAGACCGCCGACAACAACGTCCCCACCCTGGCGGACAGCAGCTGGCTCTACTGCCTGGTAGCGCCGGGGGGAAGCATCGTCCGGGTGCCCCTGGCGGGGGGCGATCCCGAACCCCTCACCACCCTCAACGCCTACGACGTGGACGGCTGCCTGGGCCGGGAACTCTTCTACCCCAGCTACGGCAGCGAGGAGCAGGCCGACGGCACCGCCCGCACCACCCTGAAATACATGGCGACCGACATCGACACCGGGGCCGCCCGCACCCTGCTGGATGTGAGTTATCCCTCCGATGCCATCAGCAACCCCTACTTTGACGGGCAGACGGTCTACTGGTACGACCCCGAGGGGGACATGCTGGTCATGGTGGACGGCAAGACCGGCGCCGAGACCCGCATGCCCATGGAGTGGGAGTTCGGCCGGGGCGGCTGTGGCGATATCACCCAGACCACCATCTCCGCCCAGGTGGAGGGCAAGCTCATCCTGGACCAGTACGGGACGGCGGGTTCCTGCCGGGCGGTGGTGGATCCCGCCGACGGCACCGCGGAGGAGCTGACCATGGGCTACATCCGCAACGGCCATTCCGAGGCGGTGGAGATTCTGGCCCAGAGCAGCCACGGCCTGCTGGTCAAGTATGAAAACCGTCTCACCCTGCAGAGCGAGGTGGACGAGGACGGCACCCCCCGGGAGCAGGAGGTGGAAAAGCCACGCCTGGCCCTCATCGACCCGGAAGATTTTCTGAAAAACCAGCCCGACTACCGGGACATTGCCCCGGTGGAGGGCTTCGACGGCGAGTTTGTCTGCTGACGGCCTGCCGGGAAAGGATTCTGCCATGAAACACTCCCTTCGCCCCCTGGCGGGCCTGGCCGCCGCGGCCCTGGCCCTCTCCCTGGCGGCCTGCGGCCCCGCCAGCCGCACCGGCACCTCCCACACCCCCGTGGGCACCACCCCCGATGCCGCCGCCCCGGCGGCCGGGGCGCTGGAACTGCTCTCCTCCGGCAATGAAAAAGGCCTCTACACCAACTCCTATGCCAGCGACGGCGCGGGAGGCGGCCGCAGCCTGCGCAGCTGGATCGACTACGCCTCCGCCACCCGGACGGTGCTCTGCGCCCAGCCCAACTGCACCCACGACAGCGATTCCTGCACCGCCTGGATCGACCCCGAATCCAGCGAGACCGACTACGTCCTGGGGGACGGGATGCTCTGCGCCGGGTACGGCATGGAGGGCATGACCCTCACCCTGCGGGGCAGCGACGGCTCCGACCCCAAAGAGCTCTACCAGACCGCCGACGAGGTGGTCCCCCGCCTCACCGACGGCAGTTCTCTCTATTTTGAGCAGCAGACCATGGACGGGGAGGGCGGCAGCACCAACGCCCTCTACCGCATCTCCCTGGCAGGGGGCGAGGCGCAGCGCCTCTTTGACCTGCCCTACCAGAGCGGCACCGACGCGGGCATCCTGGGCTGCGTGGGGCGGGAACTCATCCTCTATACCTTCCAGTGGGGGGACGACCCCATGCCCGAGCAGACCGACGGCATGAGCCAGGAGGACTACGACGCCGCCCTGGCCGCCTGGGAGGACAGCCAGCAGGGCAGCCACCGGCTCTATGCCAAGGACGTGGACACCGGCGCCGAGCGGGAGCTGGCGTCCTGGACCTCCCGGATCGGCAGCGCGGGCAGCACGGTGGCCATGGTGGAGGGCACCCTCTACCTGCTGCCCGACCAGAGCCTGGGCGCCCTCACCGCCATCGACCCCGCCGACGGCAAGACCACCACCACCGATGTGGCCTGGCCCTTTGCGGCGGAGGACATCTACACCGTCACCGTCCGGGGCATGGTGGGGGGCAAACTTATTGCCGACGTCATCACCCTGGAGGGGGATGACCGCCGGGCCGCCATCGACCCCGCCGACGGCACCGCCGCCGAGCTCAAGCTCCACTACCTCTCCAACGGCCATGTCCGGGGCATCCGCATCCTGGGCCAGGGGGAGGGCACCGTGCTGGTCTGCTACGAGCAGCGGATGGAGGACGCGGTGGCCGTGGGCTCCGACGGCATGACCTTTGTGGGC
>JAHZHS010000034.1:9867-15808 GCA_019420135.1 Oscillospiraceae bacterium
TTTTTTGCGCCGGGGCGGCGGATGGGATATAATAGAGAAGCAATAGGATTTTCCGGGGCAGGGGGCCGCCCGGATGTTACAACCCGGATACAACTTGGTGATAAGCTCTCAATGGAAAGTTATCGTCATCACCCTGCCAGGAGGAAAGGAGCCGCCCTGCCATGAACCGTATACTGATCGTTGAGGATGAAACCAACATTGCCCGCCTGATCGAGATGAGCCTCTCCCGGGCGGGATATTCCTGTACCGTCCTCAACGATGGGATGGCGGCCGCCAACTGCATCGAGGAAAACAGCTTCGACCTGGCCCTTTTGGACATCATGCTGCCCGGGCTGGACGGCTACGCCCTGCTGGAATACCTGCGCCCCATGGGCACGCCGGTCATCTTCATCACCGCCAAGAGCGCGGTGAAGGACCGGGTGCAGGGACTGCGCCTGGGGGCGGACGACTATCTGGTCAAGCCCTTTGAGATCGAGGAGCTCATGGCCCGGGTGGAGACGGTGCTGCGCCGCACCGGCAAGGGCGGACGGGTGCTCACCGCCTTCGACGTGGAGCTGGATACCGTCTCCCGCACGGTGACGAAAGACGGCAGACCTCTCGACCTGACCCCCCTGGAGTTCGGATTGCTGGAACAGCTCATGCGCAACCGGGGGGCGGCCCTCTACCGGGATGTGCTGTATGAGCGGGTGTGGGGCGGCGAGATGACCGAGACCCGCACCCTCGACCTGCACATCCAGCGCCTGCGGAAAAAGCTGGGCTGGCAGGACCGCATCGAGACGGTGTACAAGGTGGGATACCGCCTGAAAAAGGAGGAGGAGACTCCGTGAAATTTGCCCAGAAGCTGGGGTGCGCCATGATGCTGGTGCTGGCGGTGTCCTTCTCGGCGGGGGGGTGCGCCCTGCTCTACGGCGACTTTGCCGACCGCCTGGCCGAGGCCGACACCCAGAACCAGGCCCAGCACTCCCTGGCCTGCTACGCGGTGGAGAGCGAGATCCTCTCGCTGTACAGCCAGGGGGACGCCATCACCGGGGAGGTGCTGGCCGCCCAGGTAGAGGAACTGTCCTCCACCGCCCCCGAGGGCAGCGCCTTCGCCCTGTGGTACCAGAACCAGATGGTGTGGGGGGAGCTGCCGGGGGAGGTCCGGCCCACCGACATGGGCTCCTCCCAGATCCGCTACCTGCGCACCGGGGACACGGTCCGCGCCCTCTACTGCTCCGACCTGCTGGACGGGGCCCGGCTCTTCTCGGTGTTTGACGTGACCTCGCTGTACGACGCCCGCACCCGCAGCCTGCTGCGGTTTCTGACCATGGAGGGGGTCGTGCTGGTCTGCGCCGCCGTGGTGGTGGCCCTGCTCAGCCGCCGGATGACAAGGCCCCTGGCCCTCCTCAACCAGGCCAGCGGGGAGATCGCCGCGGGGGCCTACGACCGCCGCACCGCCGTCCCCGGCAATGACGAGATCGCCCAGCTCAGCCGCAGTTTCGACCACATGGCCGCCGCCGTGGAGGACAAGGTGGCTCAGCTGGAACTGTCGGTGCAGCAGCGGGACGACTTCATGGGGGCCTTCACCCACGAGCTCAAGACCCCCATGACCAGCATCATCGGCTATGCGGACATGCTGCGCAGCGTCCACTGCGACCCCGACGAGCAGAAGGAGGCCGCCAACGCCATCTTCCACGAGGCCAGGCGGCTGGAATCTTTGAGCCGCAAGCTGCTCCAGCTGCTCCACCTCAGCGACGAGGAACTGACTCTGGCCCCCGTCTCGCTGGAACGGGTGGTGGCCGCTGCGGCGGACATGATGGCTCCCGTCTGCCGCCGGGCGGGGGTGACCCTCCGCCTGCCCCAAAAAACCGGATACACGGTGCAGGGGGACGCCGATCTGCTCATCGACCTTCTCTGCAACCTGACCCAGAACGCCGTCAAGGCCAGCCATGAGGGGCAGGTGGTGGAGATCCTCTGCCGCCCCCAGAAGGACGGCGCCCTCCTGCTGGGGGTGGCCGACGCGGGCATCGGCATCCCCGCCGCGGCCATCAGCCGGGTCACCGAGCCCTTTTACATGGTGGACAAATCCCGTGCCCGCAAGACCGGGGGCAGCGGTCTGGGGCTGGCTTTGTGCAGCAGCATCGCCCGGGCCCACGGCACCGAACTGCATATCCAGAGCCGGGAGGGCCGGGGCACCTGTGTCACCGTGACCCTGACCCCCGCCCCGCCCCAAGGAGGTGACACCCCGTGAAACTGTTCCAATGGAAAAAACGCCCGGCAAAGTCCGGGAAAAATTCTTCCGGACCGGCGCAGACCGGCTCTTGCGCCCGGACGGAGGATCCCTCCGCCGTCCCCGGCCACGCCCCGTCAAAGGCCCCCCATGCCTCCGACTGGCAGGGACTGCTGGAGCCGGTGGAGGAGCCCAGGCTCCGGCGGCGGTTTCCCTTCTGGGCGGTGGGGTGCGCCCTGGTCATCGCCCTGGGCATGCTGGCTCCGGCGGCCATGTTTGCCCTCACCGACACCGCCTTCTTTTCCAACCGGGAACAGACGGGGGGCGGGTATCAGTCCCTCACCCCCAAGGGCAGCGACTACTACCTGGTGCGGATGCTCCATGAGCGCCGGGACGCCAACTATGCCAGCAACACCGCCCAGGGCAACGGCCAGGGGGGCTTTTACTACCAGAACACCGGCAGCCTGCCGACGGATTACTCCCTGGCGCCCAAGGTGGAGCAGGTTCTTTCGGAGTACAGCGACCAGGAGATCCTGAGCACGACCTGGCTGGACCTGTTTTACTACGACCTGGCCGCCGACGATGTCATCCTGGAGAACAGCCTGTCCGGCACCAGCGACACCCTGGGATTTCTCTCCGTTGCCTGCGACCAGGACGGCATCCGCCGCCTGGGCATCACCATGGAGGCCCACACCGGCAAGGTGGTGGAGCTGTTCCTGCGGGTGCCCGGTCCCGATTATGACGACTACCCCGGGGCCCGGCAGATCCTGAACCAGTGGATCGCCCTCAACGACCTGGAGGGGCTGGGGGACTGGATCGTGCCCACCGGCACCTGCTGGGAGGACTTCGGCCTGTACAGCGCCCGGGGGGAACTGATGGCCACCTGCTGGCGGGGAAGCAACGGGACGGATGCCTTCTTCTGGCTGGATCTGCAGCCCTGCACCCCCGAGATGCTGGCCGCGGGGACCTATCCCGCCCCGGCGGAGGAGTCGGCCATCACCGACGACCTGCTGGACCGGGATACTCTGCGCCAGCCCATCGAGGGGGAGGGAGCGGTCTGGTCGGAGGGGGACACCGGCTATTATCTGGAAGTCATGCCCGGCGGCGGAGCGCAGGTGCGGTATCTGGACTACCTCTCCAACACCGACGGCTGTGTCTGCAAAAAGTCCGGCTGCACCCACGACAGCACCGACTGTCCCGCCTACCTGAGCCCCGAGGAGATGGCCTACAACAGTCCCCGGCTGTTCGGGGCACAGGGCAGTGTCTATCTGGTGTTCTACGGCAACCCGAGCGTCAGCAGCGAGGACGAGGCCATCGACTTTCTGCTGATGGACGGCCAGCAGCCCACCCAGGAGAACATCGAACGCATGCTGAACACGGGTATCGAGCGCATCACCGCCGACGGCCTGGCCCGGGAGGAGCTGTCCCGGCTGCCCGATGACCTGTCGGACTGGTACTGTGTGGCGGTGGAGGGCACCAAAGTCTACTTTGCCCGGTCGCTGATCTATCAGGAAAGCAAGGAACCGGGGGAACACTATCAGATCCTGGATGTGTCCACCGGCCAGATCACCGAGAGCCCGGCCCTGTTTTTCCGGTACGAGGAGGTGCTGGGCTGCTACGGCGGCTGCCTGCTGATCCGGCGGCCGCTGGACCCCATGGATATCCTCCACTACTGGAGCCAGGCCATGGGCACGGCGGGGCAGAGCACCTCCCAGTCCTGTTATGAGCTGGTGGATCCGGCCACGGGACAGCGGCGGGGCATCTTTACCGGGGAGGCCTCCGGCACCTATCCCCAGTCCATCCGGCTGTTCGCCGCCCGGGACCGGCTGGTGCTGGTTGGCGGAGCGGGGCGGGTCACCATGATGGGCCTGCGCACCGGGGCAGTGGAGGAGACCACCCTGCCTGATGTGCTGATGGAGCGGGTGCTGGTGGACCCCATGAGTATGGATTCCCGCATTGCGGAGGACTGCGGCCTGCCGTGGATGCAGTTCTGTTATGACGACACGGTGTTTTGCTATGACCCCACCACGGGGGATGTCCGCCAGTGCATACTGGAGGGGCCCTGCGTGGTCCGTGCCCTGACCGGGGACGGCCTGGCGGTGGTGGAAAACCAGAACAGCCCGGTGGTCAGCTCCTATCTGACCTGCCCGCCGGAGGAGCTGTGGCAGAACTCTGCAGCCTTTACCCCCCTGCTGCCGGTGGACCGGTGAACCGGCACACCGAAAAGACAGCAAAAGAGCCTTCCCTTTTCAGGGAAGGCTCTTTGTGTTGGAAATAATGTCAGCCGGGAACTCCCGCTCACTTTGTCTTGCGGACCCGGGCGGCCGCCTTGCCGGCGGCTTTTCTGGCCCGGGAACCGGTGCCGGTCTGGATGCGGGTGCTCTTGGGGGCGCGGGTCACCACGGGGGCGGCGGGTTCCTTCTGGAGCAGCTTGTCGGGCACCGGGTCGATGCGCCACAGCTGGTTCTCCCCAAAGACATCCTGCCAGATCTGGGCCTGGGTGCCGTTGTCCACCCGCATGCCCACCAGGTCGATGACCTTGTCGGCCAGGACGTTGCGCAGCTTGACGCAGCCGTTGGAGGCGGGCATGACCTGCCACCGCTGGCTGGCCCCCGACGTCACCGACCACTGATGGACCCAGGTGCCGTTGGCTACGCCGCCCATGGCCAGGTCCATGACCTTGCCGGTGAACCGGTTGCGGATGCGGTACTGGCCGTCGGCAGCCACCTCAAAGGACCACTGCTGCCAGGGCTGGCCCTCGTAACTCCAAAGGCGCACAGACGCGCCGTTTTCGGTGTTGAAATCGGCCACTTCCAGCACGCGGCCGTTGGCCGCTGCGATGGTGTAGTAAGCCCCTTCCCGGATGACGGTTTGTGCGGTTTTTCTCATGTGTGATGCCTCCTTTGCCGCGGCGTGGCCGGGCTGATTTCCGCGCCCTTTCCCCGGCGGAAAGGCCCCCGGCCATGCTTTGCCGGGCCGTTTCCCGGCCGCGGGATGGGCACGTTTGTATCTGGTCTCATTATAGCATTTCACCAACGCGCAGTTTTGCCAAAATTTGACGGCCCGCCTTGTATATCCCGCGCAAAGCCTGCTTGCCCTGCCGGGAAAATGTTGGTATAATGGTTTGCAGACGACAAATTTTTGATGACAGCAGGCGGTTTTCCCGGAAAATGCGGTGTGCCGCGCCGGGGCTGCCCGCAAGGAAAGGCAGACAGACATTCTATGCAGTTCAGTGAGTTATCCCTGCGCCCCGAGATCCTGCGCGCCACCCGGGAGATGGGCTTTACCGAGATGACCGAGATCCAGCAGAAGGCCATTCCCCTCATGCTGGAGGGCCACGACATGATCGCCAAGGCTCCCACCGGCACCGGCAAGACGGTGGCTTTCGGCATTCCCATCCTGTCCGGCATCGACACCGCCCGCAAAAAGCCCCAGGCGGTCATCCTCAGCCCCACCCGGGAGCTGGCCCAGCAGATCGCCGCCGACCTGCAGGCCCTGGCCCAGTTCATGGAGGGGGTGCGCATCGTCTGCGTCTACGGCGGCGCCGGGCTGGAAAAACAGCAGAAACAGCTCAAGGCGGGCTGCCAGATCGTGGTGGCCACCCCCGGCCGCCTGATGGACCATTACCGCCACCATGCCATTGATGTGAGCGAGGTGGAGACGGTGGTGCTGGACGAGGCCGACGAGATGCTGAACATGGGCTTTTACAAGGATGTGCGCCACATCATCGAC
>JAHZHS010000035.1:0-13160 GCA_019420135.1 Oscillospiraceae bacterium
AGCGGCCCCGCTTGAAGCTGGTGGCAAAGCCGCCGGGCAGGTTGTGTTTTTCCAAAAGCAGGCAGGAATAGCCCCCCTGCAACACCCGGATGGCTGCGGTCAGTCCGCCGTTGCCGGCACCGATGACCACCACGTCATAGTGTTTCTGTTTTTCCATAAAAACCTCCTTGCAGGTCACAGGATCAAATTGCGGGAACGGTTCAGCCAGTATTGCAGCTGCCCGTCGTCGGTGATGCCCTTGTAATGGCCCAGAATGATCTGGTAAAACTCCGTCAGTTCCCTCTCGATCTGGTCGTCGGTCAGTTCGCAGTAGTCGGTGGCCAGCATGACGCCCAGCCCGTAACAGCGCAGCTGCATCTGATAGTGCATCCGGCGGGCGGTTTCCACGTCCATCTCCAGATTCTGGGAGAGCAGCCGGATGGTCTCGTCGTAGTTGACATCGTCCAGCAGCGTTTCTCCCCGTTGGCGGCGGCGCAGGTAGACAAAGCGGAACAGCTCCTTCTCCTGCCGGGCAAACTGCAGGAAATGCCGCCCGAATTCCTTGTAGTTGCTGAACCGGAACTGCAGATACTGCTGCCGCACATAGGGCAGAAGCGCCCCCCGCAGCTGCTCGATGTTCTCAAATTCATAGTACAGCGGCTGGGTGGAGCATCCCAGCTCCGCCGCAATGTTGCGCACTGTCAGGGCGTCCTGGCCCTTCGCACGGATCACCTCAGCGGCGGCGCGCAGGATATCCTGCTTTCCCACTTGCTTGGAACGCGGCATGATGCTCTCCCCCTTCGCGTTTTGTAACAAGTGTTATTTTTATTCCATTGTAGCACGCTCTGCCAAAAAAGCAACAAAATAATCCGCTATTTTTAGATTTTTTTGCGCTTTTGCAACAAAACCCCGGCAAAGTCTCAGGACCTTGCCGGGGATGAAGTTGAGATTTTTATGGAACTCAGACTGCGGCCCTTCTCCCGTCAGGGGGGATTACGGCCTCAGCGTCCCTCTTGGGCTGTCCGCGCCTATGAGGTATGGCGACGGGGTTGCCGACGGCTTCCCGGCCCCAGACGGACTCCCGCCAGCAGCCCAGGCTGGCGGAGCTCCGGATAGCCGGGCCTCCTGGTGACCGGAAAGGGCAGCTGCTGCCGCCGTGCCGCGCTGTCAGCGTTGTCTCGCAAAGCAGGGCCGATGGCAGCCGCCTTGTTGGGCAGAAGCATTGTCAGCGCTCCAGTGCTTTTTTGATTTCTTCGGTGATATCGTAGGCACTGTACTGCATGGGGATGTGGTAGTCGTGCCTGTCGCCGTGCAGCGGCGTCCAGACCTGGGCATAGAAGGGGTTCTTGCGGGCGATCTCGGCGTAGTGCCATTCGTAGCGCTGGCACTGGGGACACCAGTGGCCGCCCCGCAGCACCGTATTGGGGGCAGCCTGGAAGGTATGGCCGAAGGCGCACTTCCAGGTGATGGGCGCGTAGACGCTCTCCACCTTGTCGCTGAGGACCTCGCCGCCGCGGAAGGCCGCGGCTTTTTTCATGTCCTCGATGTCCAGCGACTCGAAAGGCTTGGACTCGTCGTAGCCGTGGTTCAGGTACTGCTCCTCCTCGCTGGGATGGAACAGCTTATACCCTTCCTCCAGGGAGGGGATGGCCTCCGCCTCCTCCCGGGAGCCGAAGAAGGCGTTGATCCAGTCGGTCTCGTTGTTTTCCATCATCCAGTCGTAGCCCATCCGCTTGTGGCCGATCTCCACGTTGTGGGCCTTCATGGCTTCCACACCGGGGATCATAGCGGCGATCACCGGGTTCTTCATCATCTCTCTGGTACTGTCCACGATGCCCTGCTGGTACACCTTGGGGTCAATGCAGCGGAAGTGCAGGATATCGTTGAGGGCGTCGGCGTCGCTGAAGTAGTGGCCGTGGAAGTTGTACTGAGCCATCCGGCGGGGGTCCTGGATGTCGGCAAAGGTCAGCCCCATGCCCTTGAGCGTCAGGTCGGTGAATTCCCAGCAGGTGAAGCGCCATTCCTTGCCGGAACTCAGGTTGTAAGCCCTGCGCCAGAAGCTCTCGGGCACCCAGTCCTCGCAGATGTTGGCCATGCAGATACCGCTCTCGACGGCGGTGGACCATTCCAGCACATTGTTGGGCGGCTGGTGGAAGATGATGGGTTCCTCGCCCGCACCCTCGGCGCTGGGATACTGGCCGGTCTGCCGGATGGACACCCAGTGCTTGAGGCCGCTCTCAAAGACCTGGAACTCGCTGAACACCTTGCTGATGGCGTAGTAGTCGTGTACCGAGGGGTTGATGGGATCGCCGCAGCGGCCCATCTGGATGGGATACTGACGGTCGCCGGTCTCGGCCACAGTGCCCACATAGACAAGGTGAATGTCGTCGGCGTTGGGCTGATCCTGGATGGCCTTGATGATGGCCATGGTGGAGCCGATGTTGGTGCGCAGCGTCTGTTCGGGGTATTTGTCGGCGGCCGGAGAGACCATGGCCCCGATGTGCAGCACATAGTCGGCGCCGGTGACGCAGCGGCGGATGCAGTCGAAGTCGCCCATGTCACCCCACACCACTTCCAGGAAGGGATGGGCCATCTTCTTGACCAGGGCGCGGTTTTTGTCGCTGGGGCGGGCAAGCATCCGCACCTGGAAGCGGGGGGCCCGGGCCAGCAGCTGCTTGATGGTCTCCTGGCCCATGGTGCCGGTGCCGCCGGTAACGAACACCGTCTTGGGGCCTTTGGTGATGTCGGCCATAAAGGCGGGGTCGTCGATGCGCAGGGCGGCGTCAAAGGCTTCCCGGGTGGCGTTCATGGCCCGGCGCGCCCCGGCGGCGTCACCCAGGGCGATGTAGCCGATGCCCAGCTCCCGGCAGGTTTTTTCCAGGGCGGAGCCGTCCCGCTTGCGGCTGCCGATGGCCAGCACAGCCCAGTCGCAGGGGTATTCCACCGTCTCGCCGTTCTTTTCGCCGATGACCTTGCCCGGCCGGATGGCGGTGACTTTCACCTCGGTGACCGGGGTGATGCCTGCTTTATAAATATTTTCAGTCACGCAGATCTTGCGGGCGGAACCCAGGTCGGCACAGAATTCCTTCATCATTTCCAGGTCGGTGACGGTGCAGCCCTGTTCGGCCAGCAGTTCAGCCACCTCCATGCCCACCATGCCGCCGCCGATGACCACTACCTGGCCGGAAACCCGGGTCTTTCCGGCCAGCACGTCATGGCTGTTGGCCACATGGGGCAGGTCGGCGCCGGGGATGCTGGGGATCAGCGGTTCGGCGCCGATGCAGTTGAACACCGCATCGGGTTTGAGGGTGCGGATCAGCTGCTCAGTCACCGGGGTGTTCAGCCGGATGTCCACCCCCATCCGGTTGACCTGGGCGGCCATGTCACGCATGGCGTCGGACATTTCCTCCTTGCGGGGGGCTTTGCCCGCCAGCATGAACTGGCCGCCCAGGGTGCCGGACGCCTCGCACAGGATCGGGTGGTGGCCCTTCTGCTGCAGGACACGGGCCGCCTCCATACCGGCGATGCCGCCGCCCGCGATGAGGACCGTCTTGGGAGCGGCAGTCGGTTTCATGGCAGCGGCACACTCGGCCTCCCGGCCGATGGCGGGATTGCGCAGACAGGTGATGTGGGGCATGTTCAGGTCGGCAAATCCATCCAGGCAGCCCTGGTCGCAGCCCACACAGCGGTCGATGTCCTCCACCCGGCCTTCCCTGCATTTGTTGCAGAAGTCGGGGTCAGCCAGCTGGGCACGGCCCATGACCACCATATCCACCTTGTCCGCTTCCAGGATGTCCTCGGCCTGCTGGGGGTCGTTGATGCGGCCCACGCCGATGGTCAGCATACCGGTCTCCTTGCGGATGCGGGCGGCGTTGTCCACGTTGAAGCCCCGGGGCAGGTCCAGCGGCGGCACCTCGTACTTGCTGGCCGCCGAAATCACGTTGCCGCGGGACACATCCAGCACATCCACGCCGGCCTCGCCCGCCATCTTGCAGAAGGCGATGGTGTCCTCGATGGTCATTCCGTTTTCGAGACAGTCGTCGTGGGCATCAATACGCATGAAAAGGGGCATCTCCTCCGGCATGGCGGCCCGGATGGCCCGGATGCAGGCCAGCGGGAACCGGGCGCGGTTTTCCAGGGAGCCGCCGTACTCATCGGTACGGTGGTTGATACCGCCCGACAGGAAGGAGTGGGGCAGATAGTTGTGGGCGCAGTGGAACTCGATGCAGTCGAACCCGGCGGCCACCGCCCGGGCGGCAGCCTTGCCGTAGCAATCCACGATCTGCTCAATCATGGCCTTGTCGATGCCGGGCAGCTTGAACCCGGGGGCCAGTTCCATCTCGCTGGCCAGCAGGATCATGGCGGTCGGGTCCATGCCCACGGCCAGGCTGCCCTGCCACAGCTGGACGCCCGCCTTGCCGCCCGCCTCGTGGATGGCGTCGGTAAGCTTCTTCATGCCGGGAATGTACTTGTCGTCGCACAGGGCCAGAAACATCTTGGGGGCGCTCAGATCATGGACGCTGGTGACCTCCACGATGTTCAGCCCACTGCCGCCCCTGGCCCGGGCCACATGATAGTCGATGTGGGTCTGGTTGACGAACCGGTCCTTGGTGAACCGGGTCCCCATGGCGGGCAGGATGATGCGGTTTTTCAGCGTCATGCCCTTGATGGTGATGGGCGAAAACAGTCTGGAATACATGGTGTGCCTCCTTATTTGATTTGCCACCACGATATCACAGCCGCCGCGCCGCGTATATCAATTTAGGGATTTTCATGTCGGAAAACAGATTGGTTTTATCTCAGGCAAAGGTTTTTATTGATAAGAATTTTTTTGTCAAAAGCCCCTGCCCGGCAGGGGGAAACGCCCTCAAAAAAGCCCCTGCAATCTGTCGTAAAATGGACACAGCAATCCGAATCTTGATATATCCACGATCAGAATTTTGCTATTATGAAACTGCAAAACGAGCGAACCTTGCCCCAGGGCAAACAACAAAAAAGGAGCGAATCAATATGGCAAAGAAACCTCTCGGCGTCGACGGTATGGGGATTCAAAAGACCATGCGTTTCGGCGATTATCTGGCGGACTGCGGCGGCCAGTTTGCCCTGAACTGCATGACCGGCCTGGTATCGGCGGTCATGTACTTCTACACCGACAAGATCGGCGTGGCCTCGGTCACAGCGGCCAACGTGCTGCTGGCGGCCAAGATCGTGGACGCCTTCACCGACCTGATCATGGGCAAGATCATGGACAACGGCAAGAGCCCCAAGGGCAAGTGCCGTCCCTGGTTCCTGCGCATGGCCATCCCGGCCTTTGTGGCCATCGTGGCACTGTTCACGGTGCCCGAGGGGCTGACCGGTTTTGCCCAGATCGCCTATCTGTTCCTCTCCAACATTTTCCTGACCGCCATTGTCTCCACCGCCATCACCATCCCCTACAGCGCCATCCTGGTCATGCGCACCAAGAGCCTGGAAGAGCGCAACAAAATGGGCATCTTCCGTGCCATCGCCGGGTACGTCATCGGCATGATCATCGCCATTGCCCTGGTGCCGCTGACCAACGCCCTGGGCCCCAACGGCGTGTCCGATCAAGCAGCCTACGTCAAGTTCGCGGTGGTCGTGGGCGCGCTGAGCATGATCTTCCTGCTGAGCCTGTACAGGACCAGCAAGGAGACCGCCGCGGCGGCGGAAAAGCCCGATGACGGCCTGCCCTTTACGGACGCACTGGGCAAGCTGTTCCACAACAAATACTGGGTCATCGTGCTGGTGGCCAACCTGTTTGTCAACGTCATCTACGCACTGTCCAGTTCCTCCGGTACCTACTACGCCAAGTACATCCTGGGCGACGACAACCTGGTCGGCATCATGGGCGCCGTGGGCCTGATCCCCACCGTCGTCGGCTTCGCGGTGGTCGGCCCCATGACCAAAAAGCTGGGTCTGCGCAAGACTTTGCTGGTGGCCTTCGGCATGGGCATCGCGGGCAACGCCATCCGCTGCTTTGCGCCCGACAGCTTTATCCTCTGCATCACCGTAGGCCTGTTCAGCAGCTTTGCCACCATCCCCATGATGTGCCTGGGCGGCACCCTGACCAGCATGGCCATGGACTACAACGACTACAAGTACCACAACAAGATCGTGGGCATGTCGGCCTCGGCTTCCAGCTTCGGCAGCAAGGTGGCCAGCGGCCTGGGCGCGTCCCTGGTGGGCTGGATCAACGGCATGACCGGCTTTGTAGGCAACATGGAGGTGGTCACCCCGGCAGTGCGCTACGGCATCTACACCTTCTCCATCTACGTCCCCCTGGCCATGCTCGTCGGCCTGTTCCTCATGATCCGCAAATTTGACCTGGAGTCCAAGTACGGCGAGATGATGCAGGCCATCAACGCCCGCAATGCCGCCGAAAACTCCGCGCAGTAACGTCCTCATTCCGGAAACAAATAAAAGGGGCAGGCCCCTGCAGAATGATTCTGCCGGAGGTCTGCCCCTTGCGCGGTCATGTTCGCCGCAGGCCCCGGGGATCGTCCCGGTACTGCTGCGGGGTGCAGTGTTCGTACCTTTTAAAGACCTGGGTGAAATAACTCTGGGTGGGATAGTTGAGGATGGCCGTGATCTGGGTCAGCGTGTAGTCGGTGCGTTCCAGCAGGTATTTGGCCTCCCGCAGCTTTTCCCGGTGGATGTATTCCGGGATGCCCATGCCCAGCTCGGCCTTGAACTTGAGAGAGAGACTGCGGGTGCACAGCCCGCAATGGCGGGCCAGATCGTCCAGCCGCAGTTCCTCGTGCAGATGTTCCGAGATATAGTCCACACAGACCCGTACCGGCGGGCTCTGGATGGCTTGCTGGCGGGCTTCCTCCACCCGGGCGCAGAAATCCAGCGCCATGGTATAGGTCAGCTGTTCCAGGGCCGGGATCTCCGACTGCACGTCGGCCCGCTGGCAGTAGATATCGCTGAGGCTGAAAGCCACCTCATCGGACAGACCGCCCCGGATGGCCGCCCGGGAGATCAGGGTGGCAAAGCTGACGAAAGAGTATTTGAGCTGCTGCAGCGGATTGGCGCTCATGATACCGACCTTGCCCTGAGACGGGGCCAGCATGCGGCGGTTGAGCTTTTCCGAATCGCCTGCTTCGATGGCGGCGCAGACTTCAGTCTCGAAATCCACCGGGACATGAAATTCGGCTTCCTCCCGAAGAACGAACAGCACGCTGCCAAGATTCTGCTCCCCGTACAGGGGGTGGATGGTGTTGTCTACAAACAGGATATCCTCGTCGGAAATTTCTGCACCGTGAGCCAGGGTGACCAGCAGCCGCAGGAAGGCCTTGAGCTGGTATAGATTTACCAGCGGCGCCTGCATCAGCAGGTCGCAGTAAGAATGGATCTGCTGCGGGTCAATGGTGGCCGCGATCATGTGCAGGATCTCCTCCCGCGTATGCTGGAACGGGCTGACCAGGCCCACCACACAATACTGATCCTCGGGGAGCTTTACAACCCCCACAAAATAGCCGGGCTCCACATAGGTGATAAGCGGGTGCTGTTCGTCCCGGTTTTGTAATTGAAAATCCACAAGGACAAACTTCATGCCCCGGATGTTGGGGGAACGGCTCAGGTCGGGAGGGAAGCTGCTCTGATATTCCCCTTCGGCGGAAACAATGCACAGGGGGATACGGGTGATGGAAAAAAGCTGCTCACAGCTTTGCAGAAAACTCACGGCGGTGCCCCTCCCGATGTTTTTCTTCAGCTTATCATAATATGAATACAGAAATCAAGATAACGATATACGCAGCGGCGGCGTTTTTGCTACAATGAGACCAGAATGAAAGGTGCAAGGCTGCCTTGCCGGTAAAGGAGAGAAATCATGCTGAAACTCTATGACCTGACCATCGAATATAAGCACGCCCCCCTGGGCCTGGACGAGGTGCAGCCCCGCTTCAGCTGGAAGCTGGACAGCGACGGACACAACGTGATCCAGACCGCCCGGCAGATCATCCTGCAAACCGGCGGCCGCCCGGTGTGGGATTCCGGCCGGGTGGAAACCGACCAGAGCATCCTGGCCGAGTATCTGGGCCCCACCCTGCTGCCCCGCACCGCCTACGAATGGACAGTGACGGTCTGGGACAACTGCGGCGGGACGGCTTCGGCCTCGGCAGCCTTCGAGACGGGCCTTTTGCGCGGTGCCGATTTTGAGGGCAAGGCGGCCTGGATCACCCACGACCTGCCGTCTGAGGAGACCGCCTGTCCCGTGTACACCAAAACCTTTGCGGTCACCGGCCCGGTGGTCAAGGCCCGGCTGTACGCCACGGCGCTGGGTATGTACGAGGCCGAACTCAACGGCCGGCCTGTCAGCGACACCTACTTTGCCCCCGGCTGGACCAACTACCATAAACGCCTGCAATACCAGACCTATGCTCTGGACGTACCCGAAGGAGAAAACACCCTGACCATCACGGTGGGCAACGGCTGGTACAAAGGTGCCCTGGGCTTCACCCCGGTGCCCGACAACTACGGCGACCGCACGGCGCTGCTGGCGGCAGTCTGCCTGACCTACGCCGACGGCCGGGAAGAATGGATCGGCACCGGCACCGACTGGCAGGTGACCGCCGGGGCCATCCGCGCCTCCGAAATTTACAACGGTGAGGTACAGGACTTCACCCGCGCCCCCGAAGCCCCCCGCCCGGCCGTGGCCTTCGACTGCGGTTTCGACACGCTGGTGGGCCAGGAAAACGAGCCGGTGCGCTGTTTGCAGCGGCTGGACCCGGTGCGGGAGTTCACTACCCCGGCGGGGGAGCATGTGTTCGACTTCGGCCAGAACCTGACCGGCTGGGTGGAGACCGAGATCGAGGCCGCCCCCGGCCAGACGCTGGTGCTGCACCACGCCGAATCCCTGGACGAAAAGGGCAATTTCTACACCGGCAACCTGAGCTTTGCCAAAGCCACCGACAGCTGGACGCTGGCGGGCGGCCGTGCCGTGGTACGGCCCCACTTTACCTGGCACGGGTTCCGTTACCTGTGGGTGGAGGGCCTGCGGGAAGGCCAGACGGCCCGGTTCACGGCCTGTCACCTGTCCACCGACCTGGCCCGGACCGGCAGCTTCCACTGCTCCGACAAGCGGGTGGACCGGCTGCAGCAGAACATCCAGTGGAGCCAGCGGGACAACTTTCTGGATATTCCCACCGACTGCCCGCAGCGCAGCGAGCGCCTGGGATGGACCGGCGACGTGACGGCGTTCTGCGCCACGGCGGCCTTCAATGAGAACATCATGCCCTTTATGGCCAAGTGGCTGCGGGACCTGGCCAGTGAACAGACCCCCGAGATCGGTATGCCCCAGGTGGTGCCCAACATTCTGGGCGGCAACCAGGACGGTGCGGCGTTCTGGGGGGATGTGGCCACTGTGCTGCCCTGGACCCTCTACCGCGCCTACGGTGATAAACGGCTGCTGACGGTACAGTACCCCAGCATGGTGCAGTGGGTGCAGTTCATCGAGACCCGCTGCGGCGGGACCGGCCTGTGGCAGAAAGGGTTCCAGTACGGCGACTGGCTGGGGCTGGACACCGAACAGAACGGCCTGGCCGACGAGCGCAAAGGCGCTACCGACGACTACTTTGCCGCCAACGTCTGCTTTGCATGGAGCCTGCAGATTCTGGCCGACACTGCCAAGGTGCTGGGCAAGACCGAGGACGAGCGCCGCTGGCGGCTGCGCCGGGATGCTCTGATCAAGGCCTTCCGCGAGGAATATGTGACTTCCACCGGCCGCCTGGTCAGTGAGACCCAGACCGCCCTGGTGCTGGCACTACATTTCGGTATGGTGCCTGAAGCGCACCGCGAGCGGCTGGTCAACATGCTGGTGAATAACATCGAGGCGCACAAGACCCATCTGACCACCGGCTTCATCGGTACCCCCTTTGCCTGCCTGGCCCTGTCCGACTGCGGCTGCCACGACGTGGCGGGCAAACTGCTGCTGCAGGAGGATTCCCCCAGCTGGCTGTATGAGGTCAGGATGGGCGCCACCACCATCTGGGAGCGGTGGAACTCCATTCTGCCGGACGGCAGCTTCAACCCTGCCAACATGAACAGCCTGAACCACTATGCCTACGGTTCCATCGGCAACTGGCTGTACACCCGGCTGTGCGGGCTGCAGATCGTGGAACCGGGCTACAAGGTGTTCTCCGTCAGACCGCAGTTCGTCAAGGGAATCACCTGGACCGAACTGGAATATGAGAGCGTCTACGGCAAGATTGCCCTGTCCTGGCGGTGCGAAGGCGGCAGGATTACGGTGGACCTGACGGTGCCCGCCAACACCACCGCCCTGCTGACCCTGCCCGAGCAAGCCGAAACACTGACTCTGGGCAGCGGGCAATACCACTACGAGTACGCCACCGATACCCGCCTGGAACAGGACCGCTACACCATGGAGACTCCGCTGCACACCGTGCTGGAGCACCCGGCTGCCCGGTCGGTGCTGGCACAATATGCACCGGAAATGCTCGATAATCCCATGCTGGAATACGTGATCAACGAGCCGATCAGCGCCTTGCTGGCCTACAGCCCCAACGCAAAGCCCCTGTTTGAGGGCGTCCTGCTGGCCATGAACCACGCGGAAAAGGAGAATGGATGATGGACAAGCGCATTGCAGACATCCTGCAAAAAATGTCCCTGAAAGACAAGATCGCCCTGTGCAACGGTGCGGATTTCTGGCACAGCAAAGCCATGGAGGCCTACGGCATCCCCGCCGTGACCATGAGCGATGGTCCCCACGGTGTGCGCTGCCAGAAGAACGCGGGCGATATGCTGGGCGTCAATGAGTCAGAGCCCGCCACCTGCTTTCCCACGGCGGTGGCATCCGGCGCCGGTTGGGACCCCGCATTGCTGGAAGCCGAAGGCCGGGCCATCGGCGAGGAGGGTCTTGCCTACGGCGTGGACGTGGTGCTGGGCCCCGGCGTCAACATCAAGCGCAACCCGCTGTGCGGGCGCAACTTTGAATATTTCTCCGAGGATCCATTCCTGGCGGGCGCCATGGGCACAGCCTGGGTACGGGGCGCTCAACGCGCCGGGGCAGGCACCAGTCTGAAGCACTTTGCCGCCAACAACCAGGAATACAAGCGCTTCAACGGCAACAGCCAGGTGGACGAGCGTACGATGCGGGAGCTCTACCTGCCCGCTTTTGAGGCGGTGGTCAAACAGGCACAGCCCGAGACCGTCATGTGCAGCTATCCCCGCGTCAACGGCGTGCATGCCAGCGACAACCAGTGGCTGCTCACCGATGTACTGCGCAAGGATTGGGGCTTTGCGGGCCTGGTAGTCACCGACTGGGGCGCCCTGTGCGACCGGGTGGCTGCCATGCGTGCCGGATGCGACTTGTCCATGCCCGGCGGCAGTGATTACATGGAGGCTTGGGTGGCCGAGGCGGTGCAGAACGGCAGCCTGCCCGAAAGCGCGGTAGATGCCTGCGCGGCCCGGGTCATTGCCCTGGCCCTGCGGGGCGAGACCCGTCCCAAAGGCAAGTCGTTTGACCGGGAGGCCCATCACGCCCTGGCCCGCACCATTGCCGAAAACGGTGCGGTTCTGCTGAAAAACCAGGATAACATCCTGCCGGTCGGCAAACAGGACATCGCCCTCATCGGCGAGATGGCCCGCACCATGCGCTACCAGGGCGCCGGATCCAGCCATATCAATCCCACAAGACTCACCACCCTGTGCGACGCCCTGCCCGACGTGCCCTTCACCGCCGGGTGCGACGACAAAGGCGACGTGACCGAGGAGAGTCTGGCCCGGGCGGCGGCCGCTGCCCGGGCGGCCAGAGTGGCCGTGGTCTGTGCGGGCCTGCCCGATGCCTACGAGTCGGAGGGCTTTGACCGGGAGACGATGTCCATGCCCGAAGGGCATATCCGCCTGATCGAGACGGTGGCCGCCGCCAACCCCAACACAGTGGTGGTGCTGTTCTGCGGCAGCGCAGTGGAGACCCCGTGGATCGACAAGGTCAAAGCCGTGCTCTATATGGGCCTGCCCGGGCAGGCGGGGGGTGAAGCCGCCGCCGGCCTGCTCACCGGCAAGGTAAATCCCAGCGGGAAGCTCACCGAGACCTGGCCCATGGCATACGGCGATGTGCCCAGCCGGGAGACGTTCGGCCAAAAGACCACCCACTACAAGGAAGGACTTTACGTCGGCTACCGCTACTACGACAAGGCCGGTGTGCCGGTTCGGTTCGCCTTCGGCCACGGGCTGAGCTATACCAAATTCAGCTATTCCGACCTGAAGATCGACGGCCGCCGGGTAAGCGTCACGGTGGAAAACACCGGCGCCCGGGCGGGGGCCGAGGTGGTACAGCTCTACCTTGCGCCGCCTCAGGACGGGCTTTACCGCCCGCGCAAAGAGCTGAAAGGCTTTGCCAAGGTAAAGCTGGCTCCCGGAGAGCGCAAAACCGTGACCTTTACGCTGGACGACCGCAGCTTCGCGGTGTGGGCCAACGGCTGGAAAGTGCCTGCGGGTACCTATGGGGTACTGGTAGGTTCTGCCGCCGATGACATCCGCCTGGAAGGTACGCTGGCGGTGGAGGGTGAGTCCCTGCCCGCCCCGGCCTGGCAGGCAGGCAGCTGGTACGAGACCCTGAAGGGCCTGCCCACCGACGCCGAATTTGAGGCGCTGTACGGCGGTCCCCTGCAGACCGACCCACCCATCAAGAAGGGCAACTTCACCATGGAACACTCCACCATGGAGATGAAGGACCACTCCTTCGTGATGATGCAGATGTTCAAGGGCACCGAGGCCACCATTGCGAAGGGATTCGGCGGCAAGGCGGATTACAATAACCCCACCTTCAAGATGATGGTCATGTCAGGCGCCGACGCGCCGCTGCGGGCCATGGTGCTTTCCAGCGGCGGAGCCTTCCCGGCCAAGATGGCCGAGGGCCTGCTGGCCACCGCCAACGGCCACCCGGTGGAAGGGATCAAAAAGATGGTCATGAAATAACACTTTCCCGTTTTTTCGGAAAATTCCGGATTTCAAAAGTTTTTCCCGATGAGCTGAACCCCATCCCGCCGAGACGCCAACGGAATACAATAAGATTATACTGCCAAGAACCTTGGGATCCTGGCAGATACGGAAAACCGGATTTGAGCCAGCTGTCGAAGCTGCGCTGGTGGGCGAGGGTGGGCGCCCCAGAACAGAGCACGGCCAGCGCCCCTTGGAGCTGC
>JAHZHS010000035.1:13172-15766 GCA_019420135.1 Oscillospiraceae bacterium
ACTGTCCGAAAATAACGATTCGACCCGCCAGAAGTACCACAAACTGGAGGGCAACATCCATATCCAGACCCGCTACAAGCGGCCAACAGACAACAAAAAAGGCGGCATTTCTGCCGCCGCATTCTACGCAAGCGATGCGCTGCTCCCGTGCCCCCGGCAACCAGAAAATGCGGGATGCCTGCAACGCCTGGCGCAAAGAGGCCCAGATGGCCCTGAGTAAATACCAGTTGGGAGAAATCGGTTGGGAGGAGTTTCAAAAGGGTATTATGGAAACGCCATAAGATATGATTGTATTTTCCTCCCCCAGAGAACACTTTGTCTATTGCCTGTTTTACGTTTTACGGGTTTGCTTCGGCGGATTGGGCGGCTTTTGTCAAGTGTTTCCATCTCAAAGAAACAGTTCGCATTCCTTTCGCTGGGAGCAGACCTTTTTCAGCATCAGGCGCGCTGCAGACAGCATCAGCGGATTGACCTTGCGGGCCTGTTGCGGGCATACCGCAACGCAGCGCATGCAGGAGATACACGCCTTTTCGTCCACCTTGGCGGGGTCATCCTTATGAATGGCCTGTACCGGGCATTTTGCGGCGCAGACACCGCAGCGGTTGCAATCCCTGGTAGCCTTGGGCACCATGCCGGCGCCGCCTGCCTTTTTGTAGGGACGGTTGCCGGGAATCTTCGGCTCGGACAGGTCACCCGCGGACAGTTTTGCCCCAATCTTTTCGCCGAAGGCCGCAAGCTGCCCTGCGTCCTGCCCGTCCGGCCGTCCGGCGGCAAACTGCCGGGCGATGGAGTGCTCCGCCACCGCCGCCACGGCTGCGATCACCCGGAACCCGGCTTTTTGGGCGGTATCCTCCAGCTCCACCAGGGTATCCTCGTAGGCGCGGTTGCCATAGACGCAGACCAGCACGGCCCGCGCCCCCTGGCCCTGGATGGCGGACAGCCGGTCCACAGCCGCCGCCGGGACACGGCCGCCGTAGGACGGCACCGCGATGATTGCCACATCCTCCCCGGTCAGCTGAATGGCGGAAAAATCCTGTTTGCTGTCGGTAAGGTCAATGGCAGCCGCTTCCCCGCCCAGCGCCTTTGCCAGCAGCGCTGCCGCCTTTTCCGTCCCGCCCGTGGGGCTGAACACAATGCTGTACAGTTTCATACAAAGATCCTCCTTCTTCCGATTGCATTCCGGCCTGTCGGGGCAGGATATCCTCCCCTTACAGATCCGGTGCTTTTCCTTCACATCTCAATCATCACTTTGCCGCGGAGCGGTCCCTTTGCCACCAGCTGCAAGGCCTCGTTCGCCTGCTCCAGGGTAAAGACCCGGTCATCCACAGCCGGGCGTATCTGCTGCTGTTCCACGATTTCGGTGATTTTACGCAGCTGGGCGCCGTCGGAGCGGACAAAGACAAACCGATATTCCTTCCCCTGCTTTTGGGCGGCCTTGTCGTATTTCCGCCCTGCCAGGGCAAAGAGCTGTTTTTTCCAGCCGGGGAACTGTTTGCGCTGGGCAAAGGCTTTGTTGGGTCCGGTGCGCAGGCTCACCAGCCGCCCGCCCTGTTTCAGCACCGACAGCTCGTGGTCGAACTCCGCCGGGCCCAGTGTGTCGATCACCCCGTCCAGGCCGGACAGCTGCTCCCAGTAGTTTTCCTGCTTGTAGTCCAGATACCGCTCCACCCCCATGGCCACAAACTGGTCCTTGGCCCGGGCATTACCGGTGACCAGAACATGCACCCCCAGGGCCTTGGCCAGGGGCACCGCCATCTGCCCGAAGCTGCCCGACCCGCCGGGGATCAGGATGGTTTGGCCGGGCTTTGCCTTCAACTCCTCGGTGAGTGCCTGCCAGGCGGTCAGCCCCGTCAGTGGGATGGCCGCCGCCGTGGCGAAATCATACCCCGCGGGCATTTTGGCAATCTCCTTCTCGTCCACCGCCACACATTCCGCAAAGGCTCCGATTTTACCGAGGGGCAGGCGGGCATAGACCCTGTCCCCTTTTTGGAAGTTCTGCACCTTGCTGCCCACCTGCTCCACAATCCCGGAACACTCATTGCCCAGGGTCAGGGGTTTGGGATAATCCTGGATCAGCCTGACACTTCCCGTCAGGATCAGAAGATCCACCGGGTTGACGGCCGCCGCCTTGACCCGGATCAGCACTTCGGAATCGGAAACTTCCGGGACGGGTATCTCCCGCAGGATCGTTTTGATATTTTTGGCGTAGTGCTGGATCTGGACTGCTTTCATGGAAGGCCTCTTTCTGTGGGGAATTTCTCTTGCATTTTTCGTAAGATTCAGTACAATAGTGGATGTAACATCTTTGATTACATCTTCCACAGTGTAGCACGCACAAGATGTAATGTCAAGGTTTACATCAAAAGTCACTTTTCAGGAAAGGATGTACACTGGCTATGCAGATCAGCATGAAATGTTCCGTTGCGGTGCACTGCCTGATTTTCATTCACGAAGCGAAAGGGGTCGCCAAAGTAACCAGCACCCTGCTGGCCGAAAGCACGGGGTGCAATCCCGTTGTGATCCGCAACATTCTCAGCGCCTTGAAAAAGGCAGGGCTCATCACGGTACCCCGGGGCACCGGCGGTGCGGAGCTC
>JAHZHS010000036.1 GCA_019420135.1 Oscillospiraceae bacterium
CGGGTCGGGTTCCATCACCCTGACGGCTCTGCCCGGGGATGCCGCCCACCTCACCGTATCGTCGGCCCAGGTCAACGGCACCTTCTTTGACTGGGAGTATTTTTACGAGTAAGCGTCCCCTCCGGCGTTGAAAGCAGGGCCGGAATGTGGTATCCTTATCCTATGTATCGGCAGCCGGAAGGCCTGCCGCAGGGACGCAATGCAAAAGGAGAGGACGGCATGATCGAAAAAAACCGCAAAATCAAAGCGGTCTGCAGCTGCCTGGGGGATATGCTGCTGATTTTTGCCGCCTATCTGCTGGCAAACTATCTGCGGTTTAACTATATCCGCTTTTTCCAGGAAGGCGGCGCCGGTCCCGCCCTGGACATCGCCCAGGACGTGCGCACCCTGGCCGCCGGGGCAGCCTTTGCTGTGCTGGACGGCGGTGTGCTGTGGTTTCTGCGCCTGTATGACGACACCCGCCTCTACGGGCTGTGGCGCAAGAGCCGCATCATTGTGGTGGTGAACCTTGTGGGCATTGTGGCTTTCCAGGCCGCTTTGTACCAGATGCGCCTCACCAACTTCTCCCGTATGGTGCTGGTGCTGTTCTATCTGCTGGGAACCTTCCTTCTCCTTGTCAAGCGGCTGGTCATGCGGTGGTACCGCAGACGCCGCCGGGACAAGGGGGAGGGGCTTCGCCATGTATTGATGATCGGCGGCGGCAAGATCGCTGCCCAGTATCTGCTGGCCCTGGAACACAACCCCTACTACGGCTTTGCGGTGGACGGCTATCTGTCCGACCGGGAAAACCCCGGCCTTGCCTGCCGCTACCTGGGCGGGTATGAAAAGCTGGACGCCTGCCTGGAGGACCCCGTCATCGAGGAGGCAGTCATCGCCCTGGATGCCGCCGACATGAGCCATATCACCTCGGCTCTGGCTGCCTGCGACAAGCACGGCACCCGGGTGACCATGGTACCTTTTTATAATGACTATCTGCCTGCCCGCCCCACCATCGACGTGCTGGGCGAGTGCAAGCTCATCAACATCCGGCAGACGCCCTTCGACAACCTGGCCAATGCCTTTGTCAAGCGGATGCTGGACATTGTGGGCAGTTTGATCCTGATTGTGCTCACCAGCCCGGTCATGCTGGCGGTGGCCATCGGCGTCAAGCTGTCCAGCCCGGGGCCGGTGCTTTTCCGGCAGGAGCGGATCGGGCTGAACAAAAAGCCCTTCATGATGTACAAATTCCGCTCCATGCGGGTCAACACCCAGCAGGACACCGCCTGGAGCACCAACGCCGACCCCAGAAAAACAAAATTCGGCAGCTTCATCCGCAAATTCAGCCTGGATGAACTGCCCCAGTTCTTCAATGTCCTGAAAGGGGACATGAGCCTGGTGGGGCCACGCCCCGAGATCCCCTTCCACGTGGAGCATTTCAAGGAGGAGATCCCCCGCTATCTGGTCCGCCAGCAGGTCCGCCCCGGCTGTACCGGCTGGGCGCAGGTCAACGGCCTGCGGGGGGACACCGACATTGCCGAGCGCATCCGCTACGATATCTGGTATATCGAGAACTGGACCGTGGCGCTGGACATCAAGATCATCTTCTGGCTGGTGACCTATGCGGGCGCCGACCGGGTGGTGGACTGCATGCACCATGTCTTCCCCGACGCGGTCATCTACACCCTGGTCTACGACAAGGAAAAGATGCCCGCCTGGTTCAAGGACTACGACATCCGCACCACCTACATCCAGAAGCTGCCCTTTGCCACCAAGATCTACCGCTCCCTGCTGCCCTGGATGCCCGCCGCCTTTGAGGCGCTGGACCTGTCGGAGTATGACCTGGTCATCTCCTCCAGCTCCTCCTGCAGCAAGGGGGTCATCACCCGGCCGGATGCGGTGCACATCTGCTACTGCCACACCCCCACCCGGTATATCTGGGACTTCTACTACACCTACCGGGACAACGCCAACTGGCTGGTGCGCCATGTGATGCCCCACCAGATGCACAAGCTGCGGGTGTGGGACAAGTGCGCCGCCGACCGGGTGGACTATTTCATCGCCAACTCCCACTATATTGCCAACCGCATCAAGAAGTATTACCGCCGGGACGCCGACGTCATCTATCCCTGCGTCCATATCAATGAGCAGCCGCTGTGCCCCAAGGAGGATTTCTACCTGGTGGTGGGCCGCTTTACCTGGTACAAGCGCATTGACCTGGCGGTGGCGGCCTGCGCCAAGCTGGGCCGAAAACTGGTGGTCATCGGCGGGGGCGGGGAGGCTTCCCACCTGCACGCCCTGGCCGGGCCCACCGTGGAATTCCTGGGCGGCGGCCTGAGCGACGAGGAGGTCCGCGGCTACTACCTGCGGGCCAAGGCATTCATCTTCCCCGGGGAGGAGGACTTCGGCATCACGCCGGTGGAGGCCCAGAGCGCCGGCACCCCGGTGCTGGCCTTTGGCCGGGGCGGCGTCTGCGAGACGGTGCTGGACGGCAGGACCGGCCTCTTCTTTGAGGAGCAGACGGTGGATTCCCTGGCCGACTGCATCCAGCGCTTTGAGCGGGACGGCGTTGCTTTTACGCCGGAAGAGATCCGGGAACACAGCCGCAGTTTCTCGGAGGAGCGGTTTGAGAACCAGCTGCGGGACTACTGCGCCCGCCGCTGCAAGGACTGGGCCGACGAGCTGTATGCCTGCTCCCGCCGGGAGGAACTTGCCGCCAAAACGAACGGAGGAACAACAAATTGAGACCAATCGTCATCAACGGCACCGTCCTGTGCGACAACATTACCGGCATTCCCCGGTATGTGTATGAGGTGGTCTCCCGCCTGGACAAACTGCTGGAGGGCACCGGCCTGGATGTCCGCCTGGCCTACCGGGACGACGGCCGCCCCCTGCACCTGACGGGGCTCAAAAACATTCAGGTGGTGCCGCTGCACTCGGTGCGCTACTGCTACAACCTGTTCGTGCTGCCCCACTACCTGCGCAAAAACCATGCCTTTTTCGTCGGCCTGGCCAGTGATATGCTCATGACCCGGAAAAGTGCCGTGGTGCTCCACGACATCCGCCCGCTGGTCATGGATACCGACCGGGGCTTTTTCCGCTTCAAGTTCTGGGTGCATTGCCTGTCCACCAAATGGTTCGCCCAAGAGGTCTACACCGTCAGCGACGACCAGCGGCACCTCATCTCGGACAAGCTGGGCATCCCCCTGGATAAAATCGGCGTCACCTACAACGGCTGGGAGCACATGGACGCCGTGGAGCCCGACGAGAGCGTCTTTGAAAAACTGCCGGAAGTGAAAAAGGGCGAGTATTTCTACGCCCTGGGCAGCATGGCCAAGCACAAGAATTACAAGTGGATCCGGGAGGTGGCCCGCCGCAACCCCGATAAAACCTTTGTGGTGGCGGGGGGCGCTGACCTGGCGGCTTTCGGCAAGGACGAGGCCGACGCGGCCAAAGACACCGGCAACGTGTTCTATCCCGGCTATGTCACCGACGGGGAGAACAAGGCGCTGATGCAGCACTGCAAAGCCTTTCTGCACCCGGCGGTGTTCGAGGGCTTCGGCATCCCGCCGCTGGAGGCGCTGAGCCAGGGGGCACCCATCCTGCTCTCCAACGCCAGCTGCCTGCCGGAACTGTACGGCGACTGTGCCCGGTATTTCGATCCCTACGATTACGAGGTGGATCTGGATGCTCTGCTGGCAGAGCCTGTATCCGATCCGGATAAACTGATGAAAAAATACAGTTGGGATAAAACGGCAGCCTTCTGGCTGGAGCAGATCAAGCGTTACGCTGCGGAATAAGGAGACATCAGGGTATGGAAAAGATTGCGGTTCTGATTCCGTGCTATAACGAGGAAAAGACGGTGGAAAAGGTGGTGCGGGATTTCCGCGCCGTCCTGCCGGAGGCAACGGTCTACGTGTATGACAACAACTCCTCCGACCGCACCGCCCAGCTGGCCGGGGCTGCCGGGGCGGTGGTCCGCCATGAATACAGCCAGGGCAAGGGCAACGTCCTGCGCCGGATGTTCCGGGAGATCGACGCCGAGTGCTACATCCTGGTGGATGGCGACGACACCTATCCCGCCGAGTCCGCCCCCGAAATGTGCCGCCTGGTGCTGGAGCATCAGGCCGACATGGTGGTGGGGGACCGGCTGTCCTCCACCTATTTCACCGAGAACAAGCGCCCCTTCCACAATTTCGGCAACAGCCTGGTGCGCATGAGCATCAACTGCCTGTTCGGCGCCAAGATCCAGGACATCATGACCGGCTACCGGGCCTTCAGCTTTGCCTTTGTCAAGACCTTCCCGGTTTTGTCCCGGGGCTTTGAGATCGAGACCGAAATGTCCATCCATGCGGTGCAGCGCAACATGCAGGTGGAGAACGTGGTCATCGAGTACCGCGACCGCCCCGCGGGCAGCGTCTCCAAGCTCAACACCTACTCCGACGGTGCCAGGGTGCTGGGCACCATCCTCAAACTCTACAAAAACTATCGCCCCTTCGGCTTTTTTACCGCCATTGCGGTGATCCTGGCCCTCATCAGCCTGCTGTTCATGGTGCCGGTGCTCACCGAGTACTTTGTCACCGGGCTGGTGCCCCGGTTCCCCACCCTCATTGTCTGCGGCTTTGTCATGATCGCCGCACTCATGCTCTTTGTGGCGGGCGTCATCCTGTCCAGCCTGCTGGGCAAGGACAAGCGGGACTTTGAGTTCCGCCTGCAGGAGGCCGAGCGCTGGAGACAGGATGCCCTGCGCCGCGGCCGCTGACCCTCAAAATTCGGTATCCCATGATTTCGCCGCGGCCCGGCTTTTTGCACGGGGTGCGGCGGCACCGTTTGATTGATACACTGCTCGATTCAGGGAGGCAGAAAACTGATGCAATATGATTATCTGATCGTCGGCGCCGGACTGTACGGCGCAGTCTTTGCCCATGAAGCCAAGGCCGCAGGCAAGACCTGCCTGGTGGTGGACAAGCGCGACCACATCGCCGGCAACATCTACACCGAAACGGTGGAGGGCATCAACGTCCACCGCTACGGCGCCCACATCTTCCACACCAACAACAAGGAAGTCTGGGACTACGTCAACCAGTTCGCGGTGTTCAACCGGTACACCAACTCTCCCATTGCCAACTACCACGGCGAGATCTACAACATGCCCTTCAACATGAACACCTTCAACAAGATGTGGGGCGTGGTCACCCCCGCCGAGGCCCATGCCAAGATCGAGGAGCAGCGGGCCGCCCACTTCACGCCGGAGCCCAAAAACCTGGAGGAACAGGCCATCAACCTGGTGGGCACCGACATCTATGAAAAGCTGGTCAAGGGCTATACCGAAAAGCAGTGGGGCCGTCCCTGCACCGAGCTGCCCGCCTTCATCATCCGCCGCCTGCCGGTGCGCTTCACCTACGACAACAACTACTTCAACGCTCTCTATCAGGGCATTCCCAACGGTGGCTACACCAAGATGGTGGAAAAGATGCTGGAAGGCATCGAGGTCCGCCTGGGCGTCAACTACCTGAAGGACAAGGCCGAGCTGGACAAGCTGGCCGGCCGTGTCATCTATACCGGCCCCATCGACGCCTACTTCGATTACAGCCTGGGTGCTTTGCAGTACCGCAGCGTCCGCTTTGAGACCGAGGTGCTGGATATGCCCAACTACCAGGGCAACGCGGTGGTCAACTACACCGACGCCGAGACCCCCTACACCCGGGTCATCGAGCACAAGCACTTCGAGTTCGGCGACCAGCCCAAGACGGTCATCAGCCGGGAGTATTCCGCCGAGTGGAAGCCCGGCGACGAGCCCTACTATCCCGTCAACGACGAGACCAACAACACCCTCTATGCCCGCTACAAGGCCATGGCCGACGCCGAGCCCCATGTGGTGTTCGGCGGCCGCCTGGGTGAGTACAAGTACTACGACATGGACAAGGTCATCGAGAGCGCCCTCAACTGCTTTTTGGTGCAGCAGGACAAAGTCAACCAGTATACCGTCTGAAATCTGAACACTGTCTGAGGAAAGGGGAGTATACCTATGCCCAAAAAGCCTCTGACCCGGCTGGAGCGGGTCCGCGCCGAGATGGCCGCCCACGGTCTGACCCAGCTCATCGTCAGCGATCCTACCACGATTTTTTACCTCACCGGCCTGCACATTGATCCCGGCGAGCGGATGTACTGTCTGCTTCTGTCGGCGGACGGCTCCGCCCGGCTGTTCATCAACCGCCTGTTCGGCACCCCCGATGTGGGCCTGCCTGTCGTCAGCTTTGACGACACCGACGACGCCCCCGCCCTCCTGGCGCCCTATCTGGATTGCCACAAGGGCCTGGGCATCGACAAGGACTGGCCCGCCCGGTTCCTGCTTCGCCTGCAGGAACTGCCCGTGGCCCGGGAGTACCGGGTGGGCAGCATCTGCTGCGACATGGTCCGCGCCGTCAAGGACGAGGCCGAGCAGAAGGCCATGATCGCCTCCAGCAAGGTCAACGACGACTGCATGGTGGAGTTTGCCGCCGCCGTGCATCCCGGCGTCACCGAGCTGGAACTGGCGGACAAGATCAAGGCCATCTACAAGGCCCACGGCTGTTCCGGGGTCAGCTTTGAGCCCATCGTCGCCTTCGGGGACGATGCCGCCGACCCCCACCACCAGAACAGCACCCGCGCCCTGAAAGAGGGGGAGATGGTGCTGTTTGACGTGGGCGGCGTCTACGACCGCTATTGCAGCGACATGACCCGCACCTTCTTCACCGCCGAGCCCACCGCCCATCAGCGGGAGGTGTACGAGCTGGTCCGCCTGGCCAACGAGACGGCGGAACAGCTGGTGCGCCCCGGCGTCAAGATGTGCGAGCTGGATGCCGCCGCCCGGGAGGTCATTGCCAAGGCGGGCTACGGGGAATACTTCAACCACCGGCTGGGCCATTTCATCGGCCTCAATGACCACGAGTACGGCGACGTGTCGTCGGCCTGCCGCATCGAGGCAAAGCCCGGCATGTGCTTTTCCATCGAGCCGGGCATCTACCTGCCCGGGGACGTGGGGGTGCGCATCGAGGATCTGGTCCTCGTCACCGAGGACGGCTGCCGGGTGCTCAACCACTATCCGAAAGAAATCACCATTCTGTGATCTGTATCTAAGGGGAAAAAGGGAACGTATATGATTCAGTTAAGTCCTTCCATCCTGGCGGCGGATTTTGCCGACCTGGGACGGGAATGCCGCAAGGTCCTGGACGCCGGGGCCGATATGCTGCACATTGACGTGATGGACGGCCATTTTGTGCCCAACATCAGCCTGGGCGTGCCGGTGGTGGCCAGCCTGTCCAAGGCCGTCGCCGACGCCTTTTACGCTGTGTGGCTCATGATCTCGGAGCCGGTGCGCTACGCCCCGGAGTTTGTTAAAGCGGGGGCCTCCTGCATCACCTTCCACATCGAGACGGTGGAGGACGCTGCCGAGGCGGTCAAAGCCATCCATGCCCTGGGGGTGGGGGCCGGTGTCAGCATCAAGCCCGCCACCCCCGTGGAGGCCATCCTGCCCATCCTGGATCAGGTGGAGATGGTACTGGTCATGAGCGTGGAACCGGGCTTCGGCGGGCAGAAGTTCATGCCTGCCGCCGTGGACAAGATCGCTGCCCTGGACGCTTACCGCCGGGAACACGGCCTGAGCTTCAAGCTCTCGGTGGACGGGGGCATCAACAGCCAGACCGGCGCCCTGTGCACCAGGGCAGGCGCCGACATCCTTGTGGCGGGCAGCCAGGTCTTTGCCGCCGCCGATCCCGCCGCCGCTGTGGCCGAGCTTCGCGCCCTGTAAACAAAAGGAGCTACCATGCCAAGACATCCCAAAATCGAGCGCAGCGCCAACTACACCTATTACACCGATATCCTGTGGTGCAGTGTGCCGCTCTTTGCCATGAGCTGCTACTACTACGGCGCCCGCCCGGCCCTGCTGGGTCTGGTCGCCGCCGCCACCGCCTATCTGTGCGACTGCGTTCTGGCCCCGCTGCACGGCCACGGCTACCAGCCCCATGAGCCCTCCAGCGAGTGCTTTGCCGTGCTGGTGGCACTGCTGCTGCCTGCCAGCGTGCCCTACTATATCGTCATTGCCGGGGCCATCGTGGCGGTATTTGCCAAGGAGACCTTCGGCGGCGAGGAACACTATCCCTTCCACCCGTCGGCTGTGGGCCTGGCTGTGGTGGGCCTGTCCTGGCCCTCCCAGGTCTTTTTCTACCCCACGCCGGGCACGCCTCTGCCCCTGTGGGACGCCTCCGACACGCTGCTCACCGCCGGCATGAACGCCACCCTGAGCAGCGGCGGCCTGCCCACCGCCAGCACCCTCAACCTGGCCACCGGCAACGTGGCGGGACCTTCCGGCACCTGTGCCATCCTGGTCATCGCCGCCTGCGGGCTGTATCTGCTGGTCCGGGGACACCTGAAACTGTCCACCTTCCTGCCCTATCTCATCGTCTGTGTGGCCATCCCCTGGCTGCTGCCCAACCTCAATGAGCTGCCGTCCTTCAGCTTCCCCTGGGAGTATGTTCAGCAGCGCATCTATCTGGAAAAGTATATCGTGCTGTCCGGCACCATGCTGTTCGGCGGCATCTTCCTGGCCAGCGAGCCGGTCACCCAGCCCAACCGCCATACCAGCCGCATCATCTACGGCCTTGCCCTGGGCGTTTTTGCCACGGCCATGCGCTATTTCAGCGACTATGAGACCGGCGTCTGCTTTGCGCTTTTGCTGGTCAACGCCATCCCCGAATGGCTGGACCTGGTAGCCCGCCGTGCCGAGCGCGTCCGATTTATGAAGAAGGAGGAACGGCGTCTTGCAAAACACACCAAACCGGAATAAACCCCGCAGCGGCAAGGCAGGCAAGGGCAAACAGCAGCCTGAGCGCTCCCAGACGCTGATCATCCCTCAGATCTCTCCCGAAATGCTGGAAAGCGCCCGCCGTGCCGCCATGGAGGGCAAGACCCAGCAGGAGATCGAACAGGCCGCCATGGCGGCGGAACAGCAGCGCCAGGCGCAGGCAGCCCAGACCACGACGGAAACGCCAAAACCGGCGCCCAAGCCCGCCGCCCCCAGGCGCAAGACCCGCGCCGAGGCGGAGGCCGAGCTGGACCAGAAGATCCACGACGACCACCTCTGGCTCAACAACCCCATCATGATGCGGGGCCTGGGCCTGGCTCCGGTCATTGCGGCGGCCTACAACTGGGACAACGCGGTCATGCTGTGTGCGGCGGCAGTGCTGCTGCTCACCACCACCCGCCTGCTGGCGGTGGCCGTCTGCCACCTGACTGGCAACCGCTTCCGCCCGGTGATCTATGTCTACTCGGCCGCGATCCTGTATATCCCGGCCTACTGCATTCTGTATGCCTGGTTCGGCACCGATCTGTCGCTGCTGGGCATCTATCTGCCCCTTCTGGCGGTGGAGTCCGCCATCGTCAAGCGCATGGAAAGCCCCGATCTGGAACCTTTGGGCGAGGCACTCCGCCGCGGCATCAACAACACCGTAGGCCTGTGCATCGCGGTGCTGCTGGTGGGCTTTGTGCGTGAACTGCTGGGTTCCGGCATGGCCTTCGGCAATATCGTCATGGAGACCGCTCCGCTGCCCATCGTGCAGCAGCCTGCGGGCGGCTTCATCCTGCTGGGCCTTATCGCCGCGGCATGGACGGGCATTGCCAATGCGTACACCCACTTCAAGCGCGAGGAGGTGCGCCACCAATATGCTCAACGTCACCACTGAGCTCAGCGTGCTGCAGGCGGTGCTGAAATTCTTCAGCTATGCCGTCATGGCCGTCTTTGCTGAAAATATCGTCTTTACCCATGGCATGGGTGTGTCGCGCCTGCTCAAGTTGGTGGAGGACCGGGATATCCGCACCCTGCAATACTGTGTCCCCATCATTCTGGTGCAGCTGGTGTCGGCGCCCCTGGGCTGGATGGCCCATGACTGGTTCTTCCCCTGGATCCGGGACTATCTGCCCGGCTGGCTTCCCGCCACCGCCCTGCGCCCCCTTATCTATCTGACCTGCGCCACGGCCGCCATGGCGGTGGTCTGGCTGATCCTCTGCCTCGGCGGCAAACACAGCCGCGCCTACCGGGAACAGCTGCCCCTTGCTACCTATAACTGCTGCATTCTGGGCACCATCCTCATCTGCGCCAACCAGAACTTCACCCTGCTGGAGACCATCGCCTTCAGCCTGGGCAGCGGCATCGGCTATCTCTTCGCCGTGGCCATTGTGGACGAGGGCCGACGCCGTCTGCGCAGCAAGGATGTCCCCGGCGTCTTCAAGGGCCTGCCCAGTTCCCTCATCTACATCGGCATCCTGTCCCTTGCCATCTACGGCCTGGTGGGCCATTCCATCACCGCCTGACGCCTGAAAAGGAGTAATGTCCCATGTCCAACCAAACATCCCGGTGCTTTGTACCGGCCCGCATTCTGCTGCCCGCCCCGGGCACGCCCCTGGATCCCTGGGCCTGCATTGCGGTGGATCAGTTCACCTCCCAGCCCGAATACTGGCAGAAAGCCGAGGCCCTGGCCAAGGACAAGCCCAGCACCCTGCACATCGTCCTGCCGGAAGCCTACCTGGGCACCGACGGGGAGGAGGCACGGCTGGAATCCATCCGCCGCACCATGTCGGACTACCGCCGCAGCCTGCTGACCCGGGTGGTCAACGGCTTTGTCTACCTGGAACGCACCCAGATGGACGGCACCGTCCGCCAGGGTCTGGTGGGCGCCGTGGACCTGGAGGCATACAGTTTTGAAAAGAACGCCACCCCCGCCATTCGTCCCAGCGAGAACACAGTGGTGGAGCGCATCCCGCCCCGGCTGCGGGTGCGCCGGGGGGCGGAGCTGGAGACGCCCCACGTCATGCTGCTGGCCGACGACGAGGACTGTACCCTCATCGAGCCCATCGGCCGGGAAACGTCCCGCCTGCCCCTGTTGTACGACGGGGAGCTCATGCTGGGAGGGGGGCACCTCACCGGCTGGGCGGTGGAGGACCCCGCCCTCATTGCGCAGATCGAAGCGGCGGTGGCAGGCCTGGGGGACCCGGCCCGCTACGCAGCCCGCTGGCCTGAGGCCGCCGGCCAGCCGCCCATGACGCTGGCGGTGGGGGACGGCAACCACTCCCTGGCCACCGCCAAGGCCTACTGGGAGGAGCGCAAGCAGACCCTGACCCCGGCGCAGCGGGAAACCGACCCCGCCCGGTACTGTCTGGTGGAGGTGTGCAACGTGCATTCCCCGGCCATTGAAATCGAGCCCATCCACCGGGTGCTCTTCGGCATCGGGGAAGATGGGGTTGTGGCAAAGCTCCAAAGCTGGGCGGACAGCCGGGGCATCCGCCTGGGAGACGGGGGAGAGCAGTGCTTTACCCTGGTCAGCCCGGAGGGGGAGCACACCATCGGCATGTCCGGCGCCCTGGAGCCCCTGACGGTGGGCACGGCGGAAGCCTTTGTGGGCGCTTTGCTGGCCGATTGCCCCGACGCCTCGGTGGACTACGTCCACGGGGAGGATGCGGTGCGGCAGCTGGCCCGGAAGGGTGCCGTGGGCATGCTCATGCCGGGACTGAAAAAGGCCGACCTCTTCCGCGGGGTGGTGCTGGGCGGCGTGCTGCCGCGCAAGACCTTTAGCATGGGCCACGCGGAGGAAAAACGATATTACAACGAGTGCCGCAGTCTGGTGGATTGATGCCCCGGCGGCCCGCAGATTGAGAGGAATGGAAGATGGCAAACAACGAACGACCCGAGGCCGCGGCAGGCAGCGTCAGCTCTTCGGCGCGCCGCCGCCGTCGCCGCCGCAGCCAGCAGGGCACGGCAAAGACGGCGCAGCAGGGCCAGCAAGGTCAGCAGCAGGGGCAGCAGTCCCAGCAGCCCGCCCGGCAGCCCGCCCGCGGCAACGGCGGAAATAATGGTGCCTCCCGCCAGGGCGGCGGCCAGCGCCAGGCCAGACCCGCGGCAGGGGAGGCAAAGGCGCCCGCCCGTTCCGCAGGCCGGAACAGCCAGCCCCAGGCCCAGAACAGCCGCCGCCGGGGCAGTCAGCCCCAGGAGGCACAGCCCGCCCGCCCGCAGCGCCCTGCCCGCAGCGAGGAACCCCGCCGCGCACCGTCCCCCCGCCGGGGCCGTCAGCCCGCCGCCGAGGAGGACCCGGGGCTCATTCTCATCAGCCGCCGCCCGCCCAAACAGAAGTACGCCAACTTTGAGGAGTACATTGCGGCCCACGGCGGTGTGACCTCCCCCTTGCCCGGGGAGGTCGCCCCCGCCGGAGAAGCCGCCGACAAGGCCTCCGGCAAGTAAGACGGACCCTGCCGTCTGTCTGCCGGGACTGCATCCCGGAACTGCATGAAAGAACAAAAGAACGCCGGAGCTCTGCGCAACCCGCAAAGCTCTGGCGTTTTTCTGTTTCCTATAGAGCGGCAGCCCGGCCGCAGAAACTTCCCGGCCAGGGGAGGGAGAAAAGCCCTGCCCCGGCGGCGGGGCGGCATCTTTCTTCGTGGTCTTTCCCCGAAAACGGTGTATCACTGCCCTTTTTTTCGCTTGTCCCTGGCCTTGGCGGCGGACAGCGCCCCTGGGGTGACGGGTTTGTCGGCGGGGTCCAGCAGACGGGCCCGCACCACCGCCTTGTCCCCGAACCGGCTGCGCAGGGCGTCGGCGGCCCGGTCCAGCTTTTCCTGCTTGTCGCTGTGATGGGCGTCGGTGAAAAGATCCAGCTGCTCGAACTGGTCGGCGCTGGTCTTTTCGGCGGTCACCCCCACCAGCCGCACCGGGCGGTGGGGCCACATCTGGCGGATGAGCTGCCGGGCGGTCTGGTAGATGGTCTCGGTGGTGTTGGTGGGATTGGCCAGCACCGTCTGGTGGGAGGTCCGGCGGAAGAGGTTGTCCACCAGCTGCACCGTCACCACCCGGGCGGTCCTGCCGTCGGCCCGCAGCCGCCCCGCCACCGACTCGGACAGGGCCAGCAGGGTGGCGTCGGCCTGGTCGGGGCGGGTCAGGTCCTCGGGCAGGGTCACGCTGTTGCCGTAGCTGTTGTCCTTGACCTCCCGCTTGCCCAGGGGCGTGCCCTCGATGCCGTTGGCGTGGCGGCGCAGGCTGTCCCCCCGAACCCCGAAGGCTCCCCGCAGCACCTCGGGGTCGGCGTGGGCCAGATCCCCCACCGTGCGGATGCCCAGGGCGTCCAGGGTGCGCACGGCGCTGGGCCCCACCCCAAAGAGATTTCCCACCGGCAGGGGCCAGAGTTTTTGCGGCACCTCCTCAGGCCAGAGAGTGTGGGTGCGGTTGGGCTTTTCAAAGTCGGAGGCGGTCTTGGCCAGCAGCCGGTTCACCGACACCCCCACGTTGACGGTGAAGCCCAGCTCCCGCAATACCCGCTCCCGCAGGGCGTCGGCGGCCTCCACCGGCGGACCGAACAGCCCCTCGCTGCCCGTCATCTCCACAAAGGCCTCGTCGATGCTGAACTGCTCCACCACGGGGGAGTAGTCGTTGAGGATGGCGATGAGCCCCTTGCTGCACTGGACGTACCAGTCAAAGTCGGGGGGCGTCACAATGAGGTCGGGGCATTTCAGCCGGGCGGAAAACAGCGATTCCCCCGTGTGGATGCCGTATTTTTTGGCGGCCTGGCTTTTGGCCAGCACCACCCCGTGGCGCTTTTCCTCGTTGCCGCCCACCGCCGAGGGCACGGTGCGCAGATCCAGGGTCTCGCCCTTCTGCAGCAGCCGCAGGGCCGACCAGGACAGAAAGGCCGAGTTGACATCCACATGAAACCATACTTTCCTCACGGCCATGGCGGTACCCTCCCTTCGGCGGCAGACGGTTTACCAGAGATGCAGGATTTTCACGCCCGCCCGGGCCAGCTTGTAGACGGGCCCCTCCAGCTCTTTGGCGGCGTCCTTGAGGGCGGCGCGGATGGGCAGATGCTGGGGGCAATGGGCCTCACACTTGCCGCAGCCCACGCACTGGGAAGCCCCGGTGCCCTTGCGGCGCAGGCCGGTGGTGCGCAGGTATTCGCTGCGGACGTGGCGGCCCTCGGCGGAGACGCGGTTGTAACAGGCAAAGACGCCGGGAATGTCCACCCCGGCAGGGCAGGGCTGGCAGTAGCCGCAGCCGGTGCAGCCGATGCGCATGGCGGCCTGCAGGTCGGCTTTCAGCCCGTCGATGAAGGCGTGATCCTCCGCCGACAGACAGCCGGGCAGGGCATCCTCCGCCGCGCGGACGTTGTCGCGGACCATCTCCAGGCTGTTCATGCCGGAGAGCACGCAGGTCACCCCCGGCTGGTCCCACAGCCAGCGCAGGCCCCAGCCCGCCGCCGACCGTCCCGACGGATGGGCGGCAATGCGCTGCCGGGCAGCGTCGGGCAGCCCGGTGATGAGCCGCCCGCCCCGTAAGGGCTCCATGATGATGACGGGGATGCCTTTGGCTGCGGCGGCTTCCAGTCCCCGGCGTCCGGCCTGGGTGTGCTCGTCCAGGTAGTTGTACTGGATCTGGCAGAAATCCCAGTCGTAGGCGTCCAGCAGCTGCAAAAAGGCCGTCGTGTCCCCGTGGAAGGAAAATCCGATCCGCCCGATTTTGCCGGCGGCTTTCAGCTCCTCCAGCCAGTCCCGGATGCCCATGGCGCAGAGCTTTTCCCAGGCTGCCAGGTCGGACAGCATGTGCATGAGGTAGAAGTCGATGTGGTCGGTACCCAGGCGGGCCAGCTGTTCCTCAAAGCACTTCTGGGCCCCGGCCCGGGAACGGATGAGGTACTGGGGCAGCTTGTCGGCCAGAAAGACCCTGTCCCGGCAGCCCAGACGGCGCAAAGCCTCCCCCAGGGCGGCCTCGCTGCCCGGATAGATGTAGGCGGTGTCAAGGTAGTTGACGCCCAGTTTCACTGCCTCCCCGATCTGCGCGGTGACGGCATCCTGGTCGATGCGGCCCCCGGCGCGGGGAAAACGCAGACAGCCGTAACCCAGCACCGAAAGTCCGGCGCCGGTTCTGTCGGCCCGGTATTGCATAGACAAAAGCCCCTCTTCCCAGAGGGCGGCGGCACCGCCCTGTACTGATTTCAGTTATACCATACTTGGCTTCCGGATTCAAACAACCGCCCGGACAAAAAAGGGAGAGGGGACGCCGGGCAGGCGTTCCCTCTCCGCGAAAGGACCGTGGAAAATTCAGTGCACGCCCCGTGCCACGGCGGCGCGGTGGCGCAGGATGTTTTTCCAGCAGGGGGGATAGAAGAGCAGCAGCATGGGGAAAACTTCCAGCCGTCCGGCCAGCATGTCGAACATGAGCACCCACTTGCTCACCGGGGAAAAGACGCTGAAATTGCCGGAGGGCCCCACCAGTTCCAGGCCGGGGCCGATGTTGTTGAAGGTGGCGGCCACGGCGGTGAAGTTGGTGACCATGTCCAGCCCGTCGATGCTGACGGCCAGTACCGACAGGGAGAAGATGAGCATGTAGGTGACGAAAAAGACGTTGATGCCCCGCAGCACCTCGTGCTCGATGACCTTGCCGTCCATCTCGATTTTGCGGATGCTCTTGGGATGGATATAGGAGCCCAGCTCCTTGATCATGGTGCGGAACATGACGATAATGCGGGAGACCTTGATGCCGCCGCCGGTGCTGCCCGCACAGGCGCCGATGAACATGAGGATGACCAGCACGGTGCGGGAGGTCTGGGGCCAGCTGTTGAAGTCGGTGGTGGCAAAGCCGGTGGTGGTGATGATGGAGGCTACCTGGAAG
>JAHZHS010000037.1:0-7203 GCA_019420135.1 Oscillospiraceae bacterium
CATCCTGCTGGACGGCTACGAGGGTGAGTACGACTGGATCACCCACACCTTCCGCTATGGCGGCGCCAAACTGACCATGGAGACGGTGGAAGACTGCTTCAACGTGGCAGTGGACCACTATGTGCGTATCAACTTCAACTCCTTTGTCCAGATTGTAGACGCGGTGGGCGGCATCGACATCAACCTGACTGAGGAGGAGGCCGCCGCCCTCAACTGGGAGGTTCCCTCCAACTCCATGCTCATTGTGGGCAAGGTGGAACCGGGCCTCAATCACATGGACGGCTACACCGCCCTGCAGTATGCCCGTCTGCGCGCCATCGACAGCGACTGGGTGCGCATCGAGCGCCAGCGCACCGTCATCCAGGCGGTGCTGGACCAGATCAAGAACGCCACCCCCATGGATCTGGACAACCTGCTCAACACCGTGCTGCCGCTGGTCCAGACCAACTTCACCAAGTCGGAGATCGCCGCGCTGCTGGTGCAGCTGCCTGATTTTCTCGGCGTCACCGCCGATCAGATGTCCCTGCCTGCCGAGGGCACCTACGGTGTCCGCTACGGCATGGACGACCGGCTGATGTATGATCCCGACTGGGCCGAGAACATTGCCATCCTGCACAAGTTCCTGTACGGCATCGATAACACCAGCGACGTCTACCCCAACGGCGAGACGGTGGAGACAGCGGCGGAGGACTACTCCGACGAGGAGCTGGAGGAGTTCGGCAGTTATCTGTCCGACAACAGCACCGCCGTGAATCTGTCGGACGGCACCGGGCTCTGGCCCGCGCCGGAAACAGATTCTCCTGACGGCGGAGCTGGGGCAGAGGCCGGAGAGAGCGCCTCTCCCTCCACCCCGCAGGTCTGCCTGGTAGGGGACGACACCTCTGCCGGCGACAGTCTGGAAGTGCGCCAGTCCATGCTGACCCGCCTGCACGAACAGGACGGCGTCAACTACGTCCTGACGGAGGAGGGCTTTGCCGCCGGACTTTTGCTGGACAACTACATCAACGGCGGTTCCGAGACGCTGTACGACGAATATCTGGCTCTGCTGGACGATGCCGACACGGGCGATGCCCAGTTCTATCAGTGGCTGCGGCAATACAACGACACCCAGAGCAGCGGCGACAAACTGCACATCATCGGGCTGGGGCAGGACACCTCCCCCACCCTGGCGGTCAGGGCGCTGTCCCAGCTGCGGGACACCGCTTCCCAGCCGGACGACAGCCTTTCCGACATTGTCTACTGGATGGACCGCAGCGACGCCTCCACCTCCTCCACGGCGGCCAAGTACGTCATTCTCCGCCTGTGCCAGGTGGCCCGGGACAATCCCGATCTGCTGGCCACCATCTTCGGTGACAACGCCTCCCTGGTGGAGCTCTTCTGCGAAAACGGCGGCGAGAATCTCACCGCCGAGCAGGAACCCCTCACCGGCGCTGAGCTGGCCCAGACCATGTATGACAATTTCTGCGCGGCGAACGACACCCTGCCGGAGGATGCCCGGTTCTTCGGCTGCCTCAGCCTGGCGCAGGCTTCCTCCACCTCCATCGTGGGCAAGGGGGAGGACAATTACCAGACCTTTGCCGCCCTCCTGAACGGAAGCGGTTCCCCCATGCGCGGGGAGGTGGGCAGTACCGCCGTGCTGTATGTCTCCTCCGCCGAGGAGACTTCGTCCTTCACCCCCAACAACCGTACCTTCGACTATACCCTGCTGCGGGCCTGCCTGCCCGACGCTTTCACCGCGGACACCTGGATCGACCTCAACGGGGAGGACAGCCCCTTCACCCGTCAGGTCGGGCTCTTCCTGCCGGGACGGGAGGACGCCGCCGCGGCGGGCCAGTACTTTGACTCGCTGCTGACCGTCGTGACCGATGCCGGCTGATCCGGAATGCTCTGTAAAACAGCATCCCCCGCCGGGAGCACGCTTCATGCGCTGCCCCGGCGGGGGATGTTTCTTTTTCATTTTGCAATCAGTCGTCCAGGTCAAAGTCCCCCGGAAGCAGCAGTTCCAGGGATGCCGAGGGATCCGCCACCAGCCGCTTGGACTGGTTGAGGATGGCTCGCTCCACCACGTTGCGCGCCATGCGGCCGTTGCCGTTCTGGGCGGCGTCCTCCGCCTGCTTGCGGTCGAAATAGGTCCGCAGCGGCATCTCGCAGGAAGCATCCAGCAGATAGCCCTTGCCGTCGGCGATGGACTGTGCGATCTTCCACAGCTGTGCGCCGTTGTAATCGGGGAACTCGATCCGGTTGGGGAACCGGCTTTCCAGTCCCGAGTTGGCAGTCAGAAACTGCTGCATCTCCCGGGTATACCCCGCCAGGATCACCACCAGTTCGTCCCGGTGGTCCTCGATGCCCTTGACCAGCGTGTCGATGGCCTCCAGGCCGAAGCTGTCGTCCTTGCCGCGGTAAAGGCTGTATGCCTCGTCGATGAACAGCACACCGCCCAAAGCGCTGCGGATGACCTGATTGGTCAGCGGCGCCGTATGGCCCACATAGCGCCCCACCAGGTCGGCGCGGGTGACCTCCACCAGCTGGCCGCCCCGCAGCGCACCGATGGCCTTGAGATACTTTGCCAGGATGCGGGCGATGGTGGTCTTGCCGGTACCGGGGTTTCCGGTAAAGATCATATGCATGTTGACGGTGGCGGCAGTCAGGCCCTGGGCCTTGCGGCGCTGCTGGGCCTGGACATTGCGGGCAATGTCCCGCACAAATTCCTTGACGGTATCCAGCCCCACAATGGCGTCCAGTTCCGCTTCCACCGCGGCCACGTCGCCCCGGTACTGCTGGGGCAGCAGGCTGAAGAGGTCAAAGGGAGCTCCCTCCCCCACCACGGCCATGAGGCGGCCATCCGCCGCGCTCAGCTGGATGCGGGTACCGGCGGGCAGGGGCTCCTCATGGTCGAGAACATACTCCACAATGGCACGGTAGGTGTTGTCGGCGTACTCCTGTATCGCCTCCACACCCCGAACCTTGCCGTACTGGGCCGCCAGCAGATCCCGTACGCCGCCGTCCATGGCCAGCGTCAGGCCGCACTGGCTGCGCACCTTCTGGGCCAGGGCGTTGAGCTCCCGCGCCGCAATGGCGTTGAGGCTCTCGGGCGTGAAGGGTTCCGTCCGGCAGATATCCCCCGACAGGGCATCCACAAACCGGGCGCCGAACCGCTCGGCCAAAGCCTCGGGGCCTTTGTGGGAGAAAAAGACAAAATACTTGCCGGCTGCTTCCAGTTCTCCCACCGCACCGGGGGCCAGGGCTGTGCCTACATCCACCAGAATGCCCCGCTGCAGCACATAGCGGCTGGACAGGGCCAGGGTACCGTCGATGGCAAGGGTGGCCAGCATATTCAGATAGGCGGACGCGCAGCTCTCGTAGTGGTCAAAGGCCAGGATCTCGGCCTTGGACTGCAGTGCTGCGTACAAATCCTGCAAAAACAGCTTTTCCTGCGCAGGCCCCGGATAGAGGGAAAGGTCCATCGTCTCAATGCGGGCGCTGTGCAGAAGTCCGCGGGCAGCCATTTCCTCCGCCACACAGCGCAGGGTATAGTGACGGCCGGTGCCTTCGGCTCCGCACAGGAGCATCAGGCTGCGGGCATGGGCGGTATCCTCCGGCACGCCCATGACAAAGGGACGGCGGAAAGCCTTGACCAGTGCGCCCACAAAGGCATCCTGTCCCAGCACGCGGGTGCGCACCTTGTCCGCCAGACCGGCAAAGCTGCCTTTGGGGGCCGGTGCTGCGGCAGGCCGCCGGGTGGGTTCTCCGTCCAGCAGACCGTCCTGCTGCAGCGAGCGGGTCAGCTCATTGCTCATGCGGCGGACGTTTTCCGCCGTCTGGCCGGCGGCCCGCTCCACCGCAGCGGCAGGGTCCTTGCGGCGGGCGTTCAGGCGCTCCAGCTCCCGCTGCATCTCCTCCACGCTGCGGGCGGCTTCCTCGGCCTCCCGCTTGCTGCCCGCCCGGGTGGAGCCAATCAGCCCGCGCACCCAGGCGTCGTATTGTTCCTCAATGCTCATTGTCGTACTCCTTGGCAGGCAATGCCGTCTTGGGCAGGCGGACGCGGTAGAAATTCTTCACACTGCAGCCCGCCCGGCCGCCTCCTGCACAGGCACAGGCACAGGCGCAGGACACACAGGCGCAGGCACAGACGCATCCGCTGTGATGGCTGGAGCCGGAGCTGCGCCCGGCGCCGCCGCCGCGGGTGGAACCGCCGCCTGCCTGAAAGTTGTTGGGCGGTGAAACCGTGTGGTAGCCCGGCGGGGGCGGTGCTCCCCGGCGCATGCGGATGGTGTGCAGATTGTTGGAGTACCAGATCCAGGCCGCCGGGTCATCCACACCCAGGCCGCCGTGCCAGCGGGCCGGCCGGGAAGCCAGCAGGAAGAACAGCACAAACACCACCATCAGCGTGATGACCACCGCGATCATGTCACCGGTGTCGTCCTCTCCCTGGGGATAGGCCTCGGGTGCGGTCATTGCACTGTCCGCCTCGGTCTTTTCGTTTTCCGCGGCGTAGCCGTCCGCCGTGACGATGGGTACCGTCACGTTGACGTTGACCCGCTCGCCGTGGCCCAGAGGGCCGAACTCCCAGGTCAGGTAGTCGCCGTCGGTGCCGGTGTTGTCGGCCAGAAAGCCGTCGTAATTGCGCCAGCGCACCGTCAGGCTCTGGATGCAGATCTCATCAAACCAGCCGGGCGTGAAGGAAAAGCTGGCGGTGTTGTCGTCGTTCATGGTGAACAGATGGCTCTGGTGCACCTGGAAGGCAAATTTCACCCGGCTCTGTCCCCCGTTGGCTGCCGCCACATCAGGGGCGTAATACTTGTCATGGAAGGTCACCTTGGCATAGCTGCCGTTCTCGGTAACCAGCGAGACATCGGCCACCGTATCGGGGGTCAGGACCCGGATGTCATCGGCGTGGCTGTTGGCCAGACCGATGTTCACCCAGGAAAGATAGTCTCCGGAGCCTCCCCCCACGACCTGCCAGTCGATCTCATAGGTGATGTCCGCACTGCCGTCCTGCCGTGGGTCTACCGTGACCACATAGCTCTGGATCTCGTCATAGTCCCCCGTATCGGCAGACACGGCGGGCGCGCACAGTGCAGCCAGCAGCAGGATGGCTGCCACCAGACAGGTCAGGCGGTGCAGCGGTATTGTTTTCATGCGTCCTCCTTTTGCCGGCGTGGGTCGCCCAGCTGGCAGATATGTTCCATGCGGGCACTGACCTTGCGGATCCGGCGGCAGGCCGGTGCATCCCAGATCTTGTGCCAGGGTTCATGCAGGATATTGCCCAGTCCCGGTCCCGAAAGCCAGCTCTGACAGGGCAGCACGGTGCCGTCCGGCGCCACTGCCATGTTGGACAGGCAGGCGCCGCAGCTGGGAATCAGGCCAAAGCCCCGGGCCCGCAGCGTTTCCTCCGGCAGCCAGCCAGGACTGGTGAATTCCAGTTCCATGCCGTTTTCCACCGCATATTCCATGGCACTGCGCAGCGTGTCGGTCAGCTGTTCGGTGCTCAGGCGGGTGGTACGGCTCTTCTCGGTGGTGGCGCCGCCCGCCGGGATCAGACCGCTGCAGGTGACGTAGCGGACGCCCAAACCATGCACAAATTCCAGCGTCCTGCGGAAATCTGCATTTTTGCTGCACAGCGGTGTGTTGATGCTCACATTCAGTCCCGCATCCAATGCATTGCGGATACCGCTGACGGTATCTTCAAATCCCGGTGCCCCCACCAGTTCATTGTGCACCGCCGCATCGGCGGAATACAGGGTGATCTGCACCGCATCTAAGCTGGCCTCATACAGATCCCGGCACATGGGCGTGGTGAGCAGACGGCCATTGGTGTTGAGCCGGGTGACAAACCACTGGGCGGCCCGCACCAGCTTGACCAGATCGTTGCGCATGGTGGGCTCGCCGCCGGTGAAGGTCAGCTGGGGAATCCCGGCGTTGCGGCATTTCTGGATGACCGCCAGCCACTGGTCTGTGTCCAGCTCGGCGGTGGCGCCATAGGGCTGATTGGCCGCGTAGCAGTGCAGGCATTTCTGGTTGCAGTGCCAGGCACCGTCCTTCTGCATGGAACTGATCATCAGATCCATGCGGTGCGGGGCGACCATGTAGGGGGCATACTCTCCCAGGTTCATCTGGCGGACAGGCAGTTCTGTCCCCCGGCCCATCGCGATGTCCCGGAAGGCATCCAGCATAGCGTCCAGATCGGCGCGGATCTGCTCCCGCGGGGTACGCACATAGACCGCCGCGGTGTCATCCACGGCCCGGTCGGCCACCTCGGCCCACTGGCCGGGCTGAAGCTCCTGCCCCTCATAGGGCTGCAGGGCGTCGATCAGGTTGGCAAGCAAGATGGCCCAGGAGACCGTCAGAGGCAGGATATCCCGGCCATTGAGAATCGCAATGAAGGGAACGCTGCGGCCCCGGGTACGGCAGGGCACCAGGTGAATGCGCACCACGCCCGGACCGTCCGGGTCGAGGGTCACATGGCGCACCGCCGTGAGCCGCTCACGGAGAAAGCGGTTTTCCGCACGGGAAAGAAACGGCATAAAATCGGACACTCCCGTTCAAACAGATTGCCGCTGCGGGGCGCAGAAGATTTGGGCACAGCGCGCACACCGCAAGGCGGCCAGTGAATAATTTTGTACTATGATACCATGCTTCGTCTTTATATACAATGTGAAACCACAACATATGCCAAAAAAGCAGTGCTCCCCGCTCAAACAGGCGGGAAGCACTGCTGAATAAAAAACAATACTTTTTTCTAAAAGATCAGCGGTCCAGCTGCAGCAGGCCCACCTTGCGGTAGACCTTCGCCACCATGCGGTCGGCCAGACGGCTCGCCCGGGCGGCACCGTCCTTGAGCACGCCGTCCACATATGCCTTGTCAGCCAGGATACGGCCGTACTCCGCCTGAACGGGAGCCAAGGCGTCGGCGGTCGTCTCGGCAACCGCCAGTTTGAAATCGCCGTAGCCCTTGCCTGCAAACTCAGCCTCGATCTCCTCCATTGTCTTGCCGGTAAAGGCGGAATAGACGGTCATGAGGTTGGAGACGCCCGGCTTGTTGGCGGCATCATAGCGCACCACGCCGTCCGAGTCGGTCACCGCACGCTTGAACTTGCGCACGATGGTATCCCGGTCGTCGGTCATGAGGATAAAGCTGTTGACGTTGGGGTCGGACTTGCTCATCTTCTTGGTGGGCTCCGCCAGGGACATGATCTTGGCACC
>JAHZHS010000037.1:7289-15213 GCA_019420135.1 Oscillospiraceae bacterium
GTCGGCGTTGTAGATCAGGATATCCGCCGCCATGAGCACCGGGTAGGTGAACAGTCCGCCGTTGACATTATCGGGATGTTTGGCGCTCTTGTCCTTGAACTGGGTCATGCGGGACAGCTCGCCGAACTGGGTGTTGCAGGCCAGAATCCAGCTCAGCTGGGTGTGGGCCGGAACATGGCTCTGCACAAACAGCACGCTGCCCACCGGGTCGATGCCCGCTGCCAGCAGCAGCGAGGCCAGCTCCCGGGTACGGCGGCGCAGAGCGGCGGGCTCCTCACGCACGGTCAGGGAATGCAGGTCGGCCACCATATACAGGCAGTCGTAATCCTTTTGCAGCAGGGCCCAGTTGCGTACCGCACCCATATAGTTGCCCAGCGTCGGCGTACCGGTGGGCTGGATGCCCGAGAGGATCCGCTTGCGCTTGGGCTGTGCCTGCTGCGTCTGATTCATTGTTTCTGCCATGATTTTACGCTCCTTTGCCTGTGGGCGGGGTACAAAAAAACTGCCCCCGTACAGAAATTTGTACAAGGACAGGGAAAGTTCCTGCGGTACCACCTTGTTTGCCGCGCTGCGCGGCCACTCAGTGAAGCGGCAATCACCGCTTCCGCCCGGTAACGGGGGCTGCCGTCGGCGGATACTAGGCCTTCCGGCTGTTCCCCGCCGCCCTCTGCGAACCATTTGTCTGCGCCGTGTACCGCCCGTTTTCAGCCCCCGGGCTCTCTGTGGGTGCGTGCAGCAGTTTTACCTTCGCATCTCTGGTTTACTGGCAGGGTGCCCACCGGCTGCCCTGCTTATACACGCTATTCAACCACAACTTTTCCCCTTTGTCAACACCTGCGGCCTTGCACACGGCAAATTGATATGATACAGTAATAACCGCAGGGATTTTTCTCTTTTTCGCGCTGCCAGTCAGGCGCCCTGCCCCTCTGTCCGGTATCCGCCGGAATACGGTCCATACTATATAAATAAAAGACGACTACACTCGAAGGAGCGCTCTGAATATGGAAAAAACCGTCCGCACCCGTTTTGCCCCCTCCCCCACCGGCTACATGCACGTGGGCAATCTGCGCACCGCCCTCTACACCTACCTGCAGGCCAAGCACTCGGGTGGGACCTTCATCCTGCGCATTGAGGACACCGACCAGGGCCGCTATGTGGAGGGCGCCACCGACGTCATCTACGACACCCTGCGCGCCACCGGCCTGAACTGGGACGAGGGCCCCGACATCGGCGGTCCCGTGGGTCCCTACATTCAGAGCCAGCGCATGGGCATGTTCCGCCAGTACGCCGAGCAGCTGGTGAAAGAGGGCAAGGCCTACTACTGCTTCTGCACTCCTGAGCGCCTGGAGGAGCTGCATGCTTCCCAGAAAGCCGCCGGTGAGGTCAGCCACTACGACGGCCACTGCCGCAATCTCTCCCCCGAGGAAGTCAAGGCCAAGCTGGACGCCGGCACTCCCTACGTCATCCGCCAGAAGATCCCCAAGGAGGGCATCACCTCCTTTGACGACCTGGTCTACGGCCACATCGAGGTGGAGAACACCGAGCTGGACGACCAGATCCTCATCAAGACCGACGGCATGCCCACCTACAACTTTGCCAATGTGGTGGACGACCATCTGATGGGCATCACCCATGTGATCCGCGGCAGCGAGTATCTCTCCTCCACCCCCAAGTACAATCTGCTGTACCAGGCGTTCGGCTGGGAGATCCCCACCTACATCCACTGCCCGCCGGTCATGAAGGACGCCCAGAACAAGCTGTCCAAGCGCAACGGCGACGCCAGCTACCAGGATCTGGTGGCCAAGGGCTATCTGCCCGCCGCCGTGCTGAACTATCTGCTGCTGCTGGGCTGGGCCCCCGAGGGGGAACAGGAGATCTTCTCCCTGGAAGAGATGATCAAGATCTGGGACCCCACCCGTGTCTCCAAGTCCCCCGCCATCTTTGACCCCCTCAAGCTGCGGGCCATCAACGCCGCCTACATCCGCGCCCTGCCCGCCCAGGAGTTCCGCCGTCTGGCCGATCCCTTCATCGACCGTGCCGTCCATGTGGACATCGACCGGGATCTGCTGTGTGCCAACCTGCAGCCCCGCTGCGAGGTGCTGGAGGACATCCCCCCGCAGCTGGACTTCTTTGACGCTGTCGTTCCCTTCGACGCAGAGCTCTACCGCAACAAGAAACAGAAGACCACCCCCGAGTCGGCTCTCGAAGCCCTGGACGCCCTGCTGCCCCTGCTGGAGAATCAGGCCGACTGGAACCGGGACGCCATCTTTGACGCCTGCCGCCAGAAGGCCGAGGAACTGGGCAAGAAGAACGGCTGGCTGCTCTACCCCCTGGGCATTGCCCTGTCCGGCAAGAGCCGCACCCCCGGCGGCGGCACCGATCTGGCCGCCATGCTGGGCCGTGAGGAGACGCTGCGCCGCCTGCACGCCGCCCTGGACGCCCTGGGCGCAAACTGAGCCTTTGCGGGGCAGTTCCCCACACAACCGCATAAAAATACGACCTCCGGCCGTGGAAAGCAACCCCGCTTTCCACGGCCGGTTTTTGGTTTTTCATGCAGAACTTTCGGGGATGGCGGGCGGGTGGTTCCCGGCGCGGGGAGCGTCGCAAAAACGGGGACGCTCCCCTGTCCCGCGGAAAATTCCTGATCTTCGGCGCAGCCCGCTTTTTTCCACCCGTGGCAAGCTGAAAACCTTGCACCGGCCGGAAGTTGTCGGGGCGGACGGGCTTTCGCCGCAAAGGGCGCCCCTTTTGCCCGGATGCCGCAGCTTTGCGCCGTACGCTGCGGGTTTGCCGGGGACCGTGGCAGGGCGGGCACCCTTTTGGCCGGTTTTGGAATTTCGCTGCATCGCAACAAAAAGCGCGCTGTGCGCAGGGTATACTCGTTGCTGCATCGCCCGAGAGGGGCGACGGCGCACCGGCACAGCCCCTTCCCGGCGCGCAGGCCATCCGGGGCAGGCATCCGCCGGGGAGGAATCACCCATGCCAAACACCGTCAAAGAATCCACCGCCACCCGCACCGCACCCACCACCGCACCGCCCACTCCCACCCGCACCGGTGCCGCTGCACCGTCCGCACCACCGCCCGCTTCCCTGCCGCCCGACCGGCGTCTGCGCCTTCCGCCGGGCGGGGTGAGGGCCTCTGCCCTGGCCTGGCAGCTGGGCGCCGCCTGCGCCGGTATGCTGCTGGGGGCCGGACGGGTTTACGGCGGAGCAGCCCCCTTTGGTCTGGCGCTGGTCATGGGCTGTGCGCCAGGGTATCTGCCCTCCGCCGCCCTGGGGGCCGTGATCGGGGTGCTGGCCTTTCAGCCTCTGGAACAGGCCCTGCCTCTCTCCGTTGCCGTCTGTGCCGTGCTGATGATGCGCAAGCTGCTGCCCGCCCGTCCCCGCCTGGCCGCCCTCGTGGGCTGCGCCGTCCTGCCCGGCGCGGAACTGCTGTCCGGTTTTCCCCTGGGCATTGCCCCGGCCGACCTCATCTCCGCCCTGTGCGGTGCCGTCCTTGCCGCAGGCTTCGGCTGGGCCATACATACCCTGCCCTCGGACAAGCCCCGGGGTGCCTGTTTGTGGCTGGCCATGGGGGTTGCCTGTCTGGAGCGCCTTACCCTGCCCTTCTTTGCGCCGGGACTGGCCCTCTTTGCCCTGGCCGGGCTCTGCACCGCCTTTGCCGCCAGCCTGGAACAGAGCGCCGTGCTGGCCGTAGCCCTGGCCGCCGCCTTCACCGCTGCCCGGCCCGACCTCTGCTTCGGGGCGCTGGCGGTGGCCCTGGGGACCCTGGGAGCCTCCTGTCTCTTTCCCGGCGAGCGCTGGCGCTGTGCAGGGGTCTTTGCCGCCGGATGCTGTCTGGGCGCCCTGGCTGCTCCCTCCCTGGACGCGGCCCTGGCCCTGGGCAGCGCCGCCCTGTGCGGGCTGGTGATCTATCTTCTGGTGCCGCCCCGCAGCCTGCAGTCCTTCTTCCCCCAGCCGGCGCCCCCGGCCTCGGCCCAGAGCCTGTCGGGCGCCGCCCGGCGGCTGTCCACCATCGCCGACACCCTGTCCGACATTGCCGCCACCGTCAACGCCGTCTGTGAGCGGCAGTTCCCGCCCAAGGGGGAGACCTTCGACTTTGTGGTGGAATACACCGCCCGCCGGGTCTGCCAGGACTGCGCCCGCCGGGAGCGCTGCTGGATCAAGGGGTACTCCTGCGCCATGGACGGCATGTACCAGTTCAAGCCCATCCTGGAACAGACCGGCGTGGCCGACCTGGAACACATGCCCGGCCAGCTCAGCGTCTGCGAGCATCCCTCCGATCTGTGCGACGCCCTCAACCACGGCTACCGTCTTTGGCGCAGCCGCCGTCAGACCCGGGCCCGGGCCAATGTGCTGCGCAACGCCCTGACCGAACAATACGGCGCCATCGCCTCGGCCCTGGCCCAGCTGTCCGCCCGTCTGGGTCAGGCCGGTCTGCCCGACCCCCGCCGGGAGGGCCGTGTGGCTCAGCTGTTTGCCTCCATCGGGCTGGAGACCCTGGAATGCAGCGTCACCACCGATGTGGCCGGGCGCATCTCCGCCAACGTGACGGTGGCACGCACCGCCTTCACCCCCGAGGAACTGCGCGCCCTCACCGCCGAGGTCAGCCGCCTCTGCCGACGGGATCTGGCCCTGCCCGAGGTCGCCCACTGCCGCACGGTGACCATGCTCGCCTTTGGGGAGCGGCCGCTGTTCAGCGCCCGGTTCGGCATGGCCAGCCGCCCCGCCGAGGAGATCAGCGGCGATGCCTGCGACCAGTTCTGCGACACCTGCGGCCGGGCCCAGATGCTCCTCTGCGACGGCATGGGCACCGGGCGCCCTGCCGCCGTGGACGGCCAGATGGCGGCCCGCCTCACCGGCCAGCTGCTGCGGGCAGGCTTTGCCGCCGAGAGCGCCGCCCGCCTGGTCAATGTGGCCCTGGGCCTGAAAAACGGGGAGCAGGAATCCGGCGCCACCCTGGACCTGCTGACCGTGGACCTCTTCACCGGGCGGGCCGGGCTGTTCAAGGCGGGCGCCGCCCCCAGCTTCCTCGTCCGCGGGGGTGAGCCCCGCATGATGGAGGGTGCCAGCCTGCCCATGGGCATTCTGGACTCGGTGGTGGGGCGGTCCAGCAGCTTCACCCTGGAGGTGGGAGACCTGGTGGTGCTGGTCTCCGACGGCGTCCTGTGCGACGGTACCGACTGGATCTTGCAGCAGCTGCAGCTCAGTGCCCGGCTGGGCCACAGCCCCGCCCAGACCGCCGCCGCTCTGGCCGACTCCGCCGTGCGCCGGGCCGGCAGCCGCCGGGATGACATCACGGTGGCCGTGGTACGCCTGGACCGGCCGTAACAAAATTCACTGCCGCGCTGTCGGTTCGCCCATGGAGGGCAACCACGTTGCAGCGCGGCTTTTGTGATTCTTTTGACACATTGACCAAAACTGTTGCACAATATTTTTACAGATATTGAGTAAAAAACTGTTTAATCTTTGCAAATAGTGTGGTAAAGTAGAAACATGCAGGGTAAGCTACGGCTTTTCCCGGCCAGTATGCAATCGCCGGAGGGGGAGATCCCGGTATTCGGCTCCGGCGTGAAAAGAGGTTTGATAACGATGGAATACGCCAGCAAAGACATTCGTAATATTCTGGTCGCCGGCCACGCAGGCTGCGGCAAGACGTCACTGATCGAGGCCCTGCTGTACACCAGCGGCGCCACCGAGCGCATGGGCCGTGTGGAGGACGGCACCACCGCCAGCGACTTTGATCCCGAGGAAGTGCGCCGCAAGGCTTCGCTGGATTCCAGCGTTGTGCCCGTGGAATATCAGGGCATCAAATACAACATGATCGACGCCCCCGGCCTGTTTGACTTTGAGACCGGCGCCTGTGAGGGCGTCACCGCGGCGGAGAGCGTCATGATCTGCGTGTCGGGCCGTTCGGGCGTGACGGTGGGCGCCGAGAAGGCCTACCACCTGGCCGTCAAGAACAATCGCGCCCGCATGGTCTTTGTGACCAAGATGGACCTGGAAAACGCCGACTACTTCAAGATCCTGGAACAGCTCAAGATCGAGTTCGGCCCCACCATCTGCCCCTGTGTCGTGCCTGCCCGCCTGGACGACGGCACCGTGGCCTACATCAACCTGTTCAGCCAGAAGGCCTTCAAATACGAGAGCGGCAAGCAGATCCAGATCGATCTGCCCGACATTGGCCACCGCTTCGAGGGTCTGATCCAGGCCATGAACGAGGCCATCGCCGAGACTGACGAGGCCCTGATGGAAAAGTTCTTCGAGGGTGAGGAATTCACCACCGAGGAGATCGTCTCCGGCATGGCAACCGGCGTCCGCACCGGCCAGATCACCCCCGTGTTCTGCGGCAGCGCAGTCAACCAGCAGGCCCTGGACATGCTGCTCTACAACATGAAGGAGCTGCTGCCCGCCGCCGACACCGCCTCCGTCATGGGTGAGGACGACAAGGGCGAGCCTGTGGAAGTCACCTGCGACGCCTCCGCCCCCACCTGCGCCTACGTCTTCAAGACGGTGGCCGATCCCTTTGTGGGCAAGCTGAGCTTCGTCAAGGTTCTGGGCGGCAAGCTGACCAGCACCTCCAACGTGGTCAATGCCCGCACCGGACAGCCTGAGCGTCTGGGCAAGATGCTCACCGTCTGCGGCAAAAAGCAGACCGATACGGCGGCCATTCCCGCCGGCGACATCGGCGCCGTGGCCAAGCTGACCACCGCCAAGACCGGCGACACCCTGTGCGACCCCGCCCGGGTGGTCAAGCTGCCCGCCCCCGTCTACCCCATCGCCAGCTACCGCATGGCTGTCCGCGTTGCCAAGAAGGGCGACGAGGGCAAGGTCTCCGGCGCGCTCACCCGCCTGATGGAGGAAGATCCCGCCATCGGCTTCACCGTTGACCCCGAGACCAAGCAGCAGGTCATCAGCGGCCTGGGCACCCAGCATCTGGAAGTGGCCGTGGCCAAGCTGAAGAACAAGTTCGGCGTGGAAGTGGCGCTGGAAGTGCCCCGCATCCCCTACCGCGAGTCCATCCGCAAGAAGTGCAAGGCCCAGGGCCGCCACAAGAAGCAGACCGGCGGCCACGGTCAGTTCGGCGATGTCTGGGTGGAGTTCGAGCCCTGGGATTGCGAGGATCTGGTCTTTGATGAGAAAGTCTTCGGCGGCAGCGTGCCCAAGAACTTCTTCCCGGCTGTTGAGAAAGGCCTGCGGCAGGCTTCCCAGCACGGCGTGCTGGCCGGATACCCGGTGGTGGGCATGAAAGCCACCCTGCTGGACGGCAGCTACCATCCCGTGGACTCCAGCGAAATGGCCTTCATCATGGCGGCCAAGCTGGCCTACAAGGCGGCTGTGCCCGAGGCGGGCCCCGTCCTGCTGGAGCCGGTGGGCACCCTGAAAGCCCATGTCCCCGCCGACAACACCGGTGACATCATGGGCGAGGTCACCAAGCGCCGGGGCCGCGTGCTGGGCATGACCCCCGACGAGGACGGCCTGCAGACCGTCGAGGCCGAGGTCCCCATGGCCGAGATGCAGGACTTCACCACCTTCCTGCGGCAGCTGACCCAGGGCCGCGGCTGGTTCACCTTCGACTTCGTCCGCTACGAGCAGCTGCCCCAGATGCTGGAGAGCAAGGTCATCGAGCAGGCAAAGGCTATGGGCAACATGGCCGACGACGACGCCTGAGATTTTCCACAATTCCACCATACAAAAGCAGGAGGGAGAGCCCATGGGCTCTCCCTCCTTTTTATGATTTTTCATACCGCAGAAACACAGCAAAAAGCGCCGTTCCCCCGAAACCGGGAGAGCGGCGCCTTTGTTTACAGTGTCAGACTGTCAGCAGGACAGACTCAGGCGTTGGCCTGGGCAGCAGCAACAGCACAGGCCACGGTCATGCCGACCATGGGGTTGTTGCCGGCGCCGATCAGGCCCATCATCT
>JAHZHS010000038.1:0-349 GCA_019420135.1 Oscillospiraceae bacterium
CCCGGTGTGGAAGTCCTCGCTGCCGTCATCCGCTACGGGATCCTCCCGCCAGCCATATCCCGACGTACGGGTAAATCCAGAGGGCAGCGGCAATGTCAGGTTAAAATCCGGCAGATAGCTGTCCAGAGAGCTGCCGGCGGGGGCCTGTTCCGGCGCGTTGCGGCTGTGCGCAGTCCGGGCCGCAGTCTCCCCTGTGGCAGCACTGTCCGCCAGGGAAACCGCCACCTCCTGGGCAGCCTCACCCAGGGAGTCTATCCCGGTCTGGATGAATCGCACCAGCTCCCGCTCCTCCCCGAAGGCATCCAGCCCCTGCTCCTGCATGGCCTGGTCAAAGGCGGTGCGCAGGGTG